>NZ_JAGYFZ010000007.1:0-100725 GCF_019946675.1 Pseudomonas sp. BF-B-15 | reverse complement strand
GGTGATGTTTGTGCACAAATTCAGGATGGGTCTAAAGTCATGCCCTTGACGCCGGTTTTCCGGCCTGAAAATTGAATGGTCATTTATCAGACACGCCACTAAAGTGGCATTCGGTCTGTAGAGTAGGACACTCGGTCAGCCTCCTTTCGCACGGTGAGTCAACGATTGACCCATAACGCTATCCAGCGCCTTTTGCTCAAACGTTTTGCCCTTGCGGCCGGCACCTACGCCCTGGCTCTACTGCTGCTGTGGCTGGCGTTTTTCACCGGTCATTACGATGAACCCCTGGCGAATGTCGCCGTCGGCAGCGCCCTGGTGGTCATCAGTCAGGCGGCACTGTTCGCGGTGTTCTACAGCGGTTGCAACCTGCGGTTTTCCGACCCCAGCCTGACTGAAGCACAAGTGTTGCTGGGGCTGGGCTGGCAAACCTGGCTGATCGCCAATCTGGATGAGGCCCGTGGCGCGTTCCTGGTGTTCTACGTGCTGATTCTGTTGTTCGGGCTGTTTCACCTGTCGCGTCGGGCCTTTTTGCGGTGCGCGTTGCTGGTATTTTTCAGTTTCAGCGCGATCACGCTGTGGGAGGGTTACCACTTCCAGTTGGCCGATCCGGCGCTGGCGGCATTGCAGGTGTGCGTGCTGTTTATCGTGCTGGTCTGGCTGGAGCTTTACGCCCGTTACGTCCAGGCCTCACGCCTGCGGATGCGGCAGCGCCGATTTGCCTTACAGGCGCATCAGGACACCCTGCGCGGAATGATGCGCCAGCTCGAAGACCTGGTGGCCACCGACGAATTGACCGGGCTGTTCAATCGCCGGCATTTCCTGCGCCTGGCCTCCCGCGAGCTCAACGCCATGGAACCCGGCGTGCTGCATGGCCTGGCGCTGATCGACCTCGATCACTTCAAACGCATCAACGACATGCACGGCCATGCTGCTGGCGATCAAGTGCTGCAAGCCTTCGCCGGTGTGGCCAGCGCCTGCCTGCGCGAGGGCGATGTACTGGCCCGTTATGGCGGCGAAGAGTTCGTGGTGTTGCTGCCCGATTGCAGCGGCGAACGCCTGACCTCCTGCTGCGAACGGCTGCGCATTGCCTTCACCGATGTCGAGTTGATCGGCCTGAAGGTCGGCAATCTCAGTCTGTCGGCGGGCATGACGCTGCTGGAGCCGGGCGACGATCTCGACGATGCCTTGCAACGTGCCGATCAGGCGCTCTATCGCGCCAAACGCGACGGCCGCAATCGTTGCGCGGCGGCGTGGGAGAACGTCGATGCCTGAGTTGCGGGTCGGCGATCGCCAATGGTCGGTGGCAGTGGGCAGCAACCTGCTCGACGCGTTGAATCAAAACGGCGTGTCCGTTCCCTACAGTTGCCGCGCCGGCAGTTGCCATGCGTGCCTGGTGCAATGCATGCAAGGATTGCCGAGTGATAGCCGTCCCGATGCCTTGAGCGCAGAACAGCGTCAGCAAGGCTGGCGCCTGGCGTGCCAGTGTCAGGTGGTCGAGGATTTGCAGGTGCATGCCTTCGACCCGCTACAGGACGGCAGCCCGGCCGAGGTCGCCGCCGTCGATTGGTTGAGCAGCAGCGTGTTGCGTTTGCGCCTGACCCCTCAGCGTCCGTTGCGCTACAGCGCCGGGCAGCATCTGGTGTTGTGGGCCGGAAACGTGGCGCGGCCATATTCCCTGGCCAGCCTGCCGGGAGAAGACCGCTTTCTGGAGTTTCACCTTGATTGTCGCCAGCCCGGTGCATTCAGTGATGCTGCGCGTCAGTTGCAGATCGGCGACTCGCTGCGTCTCGGCGAACTGCGTGGCGGCGCGCTGCATTACGACGCCGACTGGCACACCCGACCGTTGTGGCTGATGGCCGCCGGCACCGGGCTGGGTCCGTTGTTCGGCGTTTTGCGCGAAGCCCTGCGTCAGGATCACCAGGGAGTCATCCGCGTCATTCACCTGGCCCATGATGCCGATGAGCATTATCTGGCCAAACCCCTGCAAGCCATGGCCGCCAGCCGCCCGAACCTCAGCATCGAGCTGTGGACACCGACCGAGTTGCCCGCGGCTTTGGCGCAACTGCGGCTTGTTTCCCGGCAAACCCTGGCCTTACTCTGCGGGTCCCCCGACAGCGTCGATGCCTTTGCCCGGCGCCTGTACCTGGCGGGACTGCCGCGCAATCAACTGCTGGCCGACGTCTTCCTGCCCCGCGGTTGAGCGCTGACTTTCAGACGCGAGACCGACCATGACCGATGCCATCCAGATTGAACGCGAACGCGGCCTGCTGACCCTGCGCCTCAATCGCCCCGACAAGAAAAACGCCCTGACCCGGGCGATGTACAGCCACTTGGCCGAGGCGTTGAAAAAGGCTGACACCGACCCCGAAATCAACGCCGTGTTGATCACCGGCAGCGCCGAGTGCTTCACCGCTGGCAACGACATCGCCGACTTCATTCAACAACCGCCGAGCAACCTCGACAGCCCGGTGTTCCACTTCATGCTCAACCTGCTTGAATGCCGCAAACCGGTAATCGCTGCCGTGGCTGGCGCCGCCGTGGGAATCGGCACGACACTGCTGCTGCATTGCGATCTGGTGTATGTCGCCCGCGATGCGCGATTGCGCATGCCCTTCGTCAACCTCGGACTCTGCCCGGAGTTTGGTTCCAGCCTGCTTTTACCTCGATTGCTCGGGCATGCCAAAGCGGCGCAATTGTTGTTGCTCGGTGAAGGTTTCAGCGGTGAACAAGCGGCCGATTGGGGCATTGCGACCGAAGCGCTGGGCAGTGGCGAAGCGGCATTGGCCAAGGCGCGGGAGATGGCGTTGCGGTTTGAGTCCCTGCCACCGGAAGCGGTGCGCATCAGCAAGCAATTGATGAAAGCACCTGACCGCGAGCAACTGCGCAAAGTGATAGAAGAAGAGGGCGCGTTGTTCACCCAGCGGTTGCGCTCGCCGGAAGCGATAGCGGCGTTGTCGGGGTTTATCAACAGGCATTGAATTTGCGGTGCCTGATCTGGCCTCATCGCTGGCAAGCCAGCTCCTACAGGGTTATCACCGCTCTTGTAGGAGCTGGCTTGCCAGCGATGGGGTCCGCGAAAACAACACATCTTCCGGATCAGAAACCAAAAAGCCCCGCCATTCATATGGCGGGGCTTTCTTTTTTCAGCAACCGATCACTCAGACGATCGGATCGCCAGCTTGCAGGATCTT
Organism: Pseudomonas sp. BF-B-15; assembly: GCF_019946675.1. Lineage (NCBI taxonomy): Bacteria > Pseudomonadati > Pseudomonadota > Gammaproteobacteria > Pseudomonadales > Pseudomonadaceae > Pseudomonas > Pseudomonas sp. BF-B-15. The sequence continues at coordinate 97,534 of NZ_JAGYFZ010000007.1, read as the reverse complement.
CATGCTGTTGCTGCCACCGATGGTGTGGTGTTCAGGAAGCGGGCGATGAGCGCTGCGTAGCTGACGCCGCCGCCCCAATCGCCTAGCACCAGCACATTCCCGTCTTTTTGTAAGGTCATAGTATTAGCGATCGTGTAATGATTTTCGAATCGGGTTGAGCTCCAGCCTTTTCCGCGGCCAAAATCGGTATCCAATTTGCCGTTAATCAGGTAGCGCACCACCACGAACTCGGGGGTGTTGTCTTCTTGCCAAAACCTGCCTGATGCAATGATTTTTCCATCAACCAGTCCAACACCAAAAAACATCACCCCTTCTCCGAGGGATTGAAGCAGCACCTTTGCGTTATTGAATGTGGATTCAAACTCACCGTTTTCGGTGAGGCAGGCCAGTACGCCATGGCGTGGAGTCAACCCCCAACCTGCAACAAGAACACTTCTATCGGAGTACGGGGAGAGCCTTTCGAACGCGACGCCAAGGTTGTCGAATACTTTGAAACCCTTGTCTGCAAAGATCTGGTCGAAAGAGCCATCCTCATTCACACGAGCCACCATGCCATGACCTGCCAGTGTTCCGCACACGGTGATTTTTCCGTTGCGCACCAGAATGTCGCTGATGGTGCTGTTGCCCCAGTGTTGATTGGTCACGGCGACATAGCCACTCTTGTTGAAGCCGGTATCATACGAGCCATCAGGGTTGAGCCGGATCAGTAACGCGACCCTGGCAATCCAGATCGGCATGTACATTTCCATGACCACATAGATTTTCCCCTCATCCACCGCGCAAGGCCCCGAGGCGCCGCTGCTGGTTGTCGTCAGCGGTGTAGAGCCCAGACCAAGGCTCTCGGAAAGGTTGGCGGGCAGTTTGACCGTTAGCAGACCTTTCACACCGAAGCGTTCATCCACACGCCCGTCGAGATGAAGGCGAGCAAGTACAACCTCGCCTTTTTTCGTATCGATACCGGACAGCAGGATTCTTGTTTCACCCCCGACCGTCACAAACAGGATTTGCCGCAGATGGGTGTCCTGCATAGGGCCAAAACGTACGATTACGTACCCTTTGTTGCCAAAATCGACGTTCGGAGTGCCATCTTTGTGCAGGCAGGCAATACCTAACTTGTGAATGATGTCATCGCCGTCTGCATCGACGGCGCCGCCGACATAGATGTTGCCGTCGGGGCCTTCGACAATACATTCGCCTGAAGTATCTCGGGCATCGAGGAAACGTAGAATCTTCTTACCGTCTTTATCGTCGCCAAATGTCGGGTCGAGATCACCGTCGGCGCGAGCGGTCAGGGCTGTGTACTGGCTCATCGTTCTATTCCTTTATTTGGAGTTTCCGGAGTGAGTTATCCATAGAGAACTGCCAATGACAGGCCGCAACAGCCAAGCGTGAGAAAACCTTGATGACAGCGATAGCAGGTGGACGGAGTCGATTAAAGGGGCTGAACGCAGGGGCGTCTACTGTCAGATATGACAGGTAGGAAGCGGTAAATCATCTATCAGACTGCTTTTAAACAAAAAAAAAGCTCCGCAGCGTTAACTGCGGAGCTTTTGCGTTTCAGCGGTCTGAAACTCAGACCATCGGATCGCCAACGTGCAGGATTTTCATCCCGTTGGTGCCGCCGGTGGTGTGGTAGCTGTCGCCCTTGGTCAGGATGACCCAGTCGCCTTTTTCCACTACGCCACGCTTGACCAGTTCGTCGATTGCCGCCTGGCTGACTTCGTTTGGAGCCAGCGAAGCCGGGTCGAACGGAATGGTGTACACACCACGGAACATTGCGGCACGCGCCTGGGCTTCGCGGTGTGGGGTGAACGCGTAGATCGGCACCGAGGAACGGATGCGCGACATGATCAGCGGGGTGTAGCCGCTTTCGGTCAACGCGATGATGGCCTTCACGCCCGGGAAGTGGTTGGCGGTGTACATGGTCGCCAAGGCAATGCTCTCGTCACAGCGCTGGAACTCTTTGCCGATGCGGTGGCTGGAGGTCTTGCTGGTCGGGTGCTTTTCAGCGCCGACGCAAATGCGCGCCATCGCTTGCACCGCTTCCAGCGGGTACAGACCGGCAGCACTTTCGGCCGAGAGCATCACGGCGTCGGTGTAGTCGAGCACGGCGTTGGCTACGTCGGACACTTCTGCACGGGTCGGCATCGGGTTCTGGATCATCGACTCCATCATCTGGGTCGCCACGATCACAGCCTTGTTGTGGCGGCGTGCATGCAGAATGATTTTCTTCTGGATGCCCACCAGCTCGGCATCGCCGATTTCCACGCCCAGGTCACCACGGGCCACCATCACGGCGTCGGACGCATTGATCAGGCCATCGAGGGTTTCGTCGTCGGCCACGGCTTCGGCGCGTTCGATCTTCGCTACCAGCCAGGCAGTACCGCCGGCCTCGTCGCGCAGCTTACGGGCGTATTCCATGTCGGCGGCATCGCGCGGGAAGGACACGGCGAGGTAGTCGACTTCCATCTCGGCAGCGAGCTTGATGTCGGCCTTGTCTTTCTCGGTCAGGGCTGGAGCGGTCAAGCCGCCGCCGCGACGATTGATGCCTTTATGGTCGGACAGCGGGCCGCCGATGGTCACGGTGCAGTTCAGTTCGGTGGCGGTGGCGGTATCGACACGCATCACCACGCGGCCGTCGTCGAGCAACAGCTCGTCGCCCACGCCGCAGTCTTTGACCAGGTCCGGGTAGTCGATGCCGACCACTTGCTGGTTGCCTTCGGTCAGAGGATGGCTGGTGGAGAAGGTGAATTGATCACCGATCTTCAGCTCGATCTTCTTGTTGGCGAATTTGGCGATACGGATTTTCGGGCCTTGCAGGTCACCCAGCAGGGCAACGAAGCGGCCATGCTTGGCAGCGAGGTCACGCACCAGCTTCGCACGAGCCTTGTGCTCGTCGGGGGTGCCGTGGGAGAAGTTCAGGCGGGCGACGTCCAGGCCAGCCAGAATCAGCTGTTCGAGAACTTCCGGCGAGTTACTGGCCGGGCCAAGGGTAGCGACGATTTTGGTACGACGGACGGACATGCAAAGACTCCTGAGTTCAAGCGCTGAGTGAGGCTACTATGCTCTTGGGGTGTAGTCATTGTTCGTTTGCACTACTTATTCGTTTTTATCTTTAAATGAACATTCCTGAAGATTTTCGCCCACGGGTCGATACAGAGCTCAAGACAGGAGAACCCCCATGCGATTCGTGCTCATAGCCGCCCTTGCCCTCAGTGTCGTGGGCTGCACCCGTTTTTCGATGAACCATCATTTGAATAATGCCTACAGCGCTTATGACCGTGGCAATTGCGAGCAAGTGACGCTCGAACTGTCCAAAGTCGAACGCGCCAGCCGCGCGCGGCCTTATGTGTGGCCGGAAGTGTCGATGCTGCGCGGTTTGTGCCTGGAACGGCAGAAAATGTTCGTGGATGCGGCGCAAACCTACCAGTTCATTCAGGCGTCGTACCCGCAAAGCGAGTACGCCTACCGCGCCCGCGCCCGGCTGGAAACCTTGCAGTCGCTGGGTCACTACCCGCTGCGCAGTGCGGCGGCGGTGCGGCCTACACGGTTCTGATTGCAGCGGTCATTCAACCACTGGCCCAGCGCCGGTGGTGAGCTATAGTCGAATAAACCGGTTTAGAGCCTTGTTTCTAAATCGACGTAACACCTGTGATCGGCAGGCGTAGGCGGCAGCGGTTCCATGGACTGCCGCACCGGGATCAGGGAGAGCGCGCTCATTGCCTGGCCCTTGTGATAACGGCAGGCAGGCCCGTTCCGAAGCATTAGTGCGGCCCTGCTTAAGGGCCTTGCGTAGCGAAATCAGCATGTTCACTGACCGCCGGATCGAGCGGCATCAACTGCCGTATTTTCTGAAAGTGTTCAACAGTGTCACCGACAAACCGATTGGTTTCCTGGGCAACGTCTCTGAAGACGGGCTGATGCTCATCAGTCAGTTACCGATGATGATCGGCGCCGATTTTGATCTGCGCCTGAAAATCCCCATGGCCGATGGCTGCCAGCAGGTCATCGACCTCAAGGCCTGCTGCCTGTGGTGCCACGAAGACGCAACCCCCCACCACTATGACGCCGGGTTCAGCCTGCAATGGGCACCGCCGGAGTTTGGGCAATTGGTGGAGGCGTTGAAGCAGTACTTCAGTTTTCAGCCGTTGCCGGCGTCTGCGTGAAATCTGCGGTGCATTTGTGATCGCTTTCGCGAGCAGGCCTGGCGCATCCCGAACTCGGAGACTTTAAGCCGCGCTGTCGTCGAGGCTGTCGGCCAGATGGAACAGAGAAGGGAATTTTGGGAACAAAAGTTTTACTGGCGAGTGGGTCTTACGGATCGGTGAACATTGCTGATCATTGATCAAAACCGACAGGCGGTAGCTATTTTTTGGGGTGTCGAGTAACTACCTGTTATTTCTGACAGTAGCCAGACGCTTTAGTAAGGAGGCTAAATAGCAACAACAATGGTGCGCTGCATTTGTTCCCGGAGCACCGCATGCAAAAAGGAGAAACCCATGGTAACCCCTCGCGTCATGCCACCTAAAGAATTCAACTCCGCGGAACCGTATCCCTACCCGCCCGATTCATTACCTCAACCAAATACGTTTGTAGCCAATCCGCTTAGATTTAGTGGGAAATCTTATTTTTATGGGGCTCCGAATGCAACTGCCGGAGCAATAGTCCATTACGAAGATGAACGACAACACGTCGTCGGCTTAGTCGATTCGCCTTATGATATTTCGTTACCAGTAGATCCAGGTCCTACGCGGATATATTTAGGTTTTAATTGGGCTGAAGGCAATAAAGGGGAAAAAGCGGAATTTATTTTCGATATATATGTTTTGACCCCTCCCTCCTAGTTCTACTCCCGCAAACTTTTCTTTCAGATATCTGCGGGTCAATTGAATCTCCATAAACATTGTTTTGCGGAGTAGCCCGTAAGGAATTTTATTGCGCGTCGAGTTAGCAATACCGTTCGTCATGACTGTCAGTTTTAACAGGTAGAAGTCGTGGTGCACGCAGCGTAAAAAATAACTAAAGACGACAACAGATTTGCCTTTCGCATTCCGTTCCTCCCAGCCTCGCTCGCAGGAGAAGTTCAATGAGTAATAACGATTCCAACCCTGCCCTCGAGCAGCTTTTCGAATTGACGCCAGGCGTACTAGACGCATCAGTCACGGAAAACCTTGGGCGCTTCATTGATAACGGCGGCTCGGTTTACACGATGCTGAAGATGGGGCGTCAACGCGTGGTGGAGACGTTCGGGCTGCACAGCCAGGACGCACAAGCGTTGCTGGACAAAGCCACGGTCCTGGCGGTGCATACCGCGCGCGAGTTTCGTGAACAACGCCTGGTGAGGCCAGGGCCTCCCAATCCGTTGCATCGGACCGGCATCAGGGCGCGGGTGGAGGGGCCTACTTTCGAGGATTTGTTCGATCCAGACTGGGAAGGCGCAAGCCCTTCACAGAGCCCGGATTCGAGTATTTCCCCGGCGGCGTATTTTTTGCGCCTGGTAGTGTTGGCTCGGGATCTTGAAGAACGAGCCAAGGGCGGTCCAGGGTTGATAACTTTCGAAACCCGGCGCCCCGATCTTGTCAAACTCATCATTGACACGACGAGCATGTTCCAAATCAAAGCGACCGTGACCCTGGTCAGTGAAGTGCTGGAAAGCATCATCAAAACGTTCCTCCCGTCGGCAGCGCTGACCGACCGAGTGGTCGATGACCACTTGCTGGAAACGCGATTTCCATTTCGCACCATGCCGTTCGAGTGGTATTTCGAACAATGGAAGCAGGTGTTGGAGGCGAACAAACTGTCGTTGGGGGAGGTCGTGCGGACCATCGATGAGTCAGGCCCCTACTTCAAGCAACCAGGTGCTCGTGGTGACTTTTCCGATATTGCGCTTCATCAATCCTGCAACATCGGGCCACAAGGGCAACGATTGTTGACCGAGAATTTTCTTCCATCCAACAGTCAATGGGCTGAGTTCTACAAAGACAACTTTGGATCGACGGAGGCGAACCTGAAGGACTCGGTGCATTTCTGTGCCAAGACCTCAATTGATGCAGAAGCGCTGACCTCATTGTTGTCGATTGAAGGTTACGCACCGAAGCGTTCCAGCAATGTGGCGGAGCCGCAATCGGAGGAGCCAGAGGAGCCAGAGGAGCCAGAGGAGCCAGAGGAGCCAGAGGAGCCAGAGGAGCCGCAGCTGTCCAAAGTGTTCGGTTCGACCTACATCAATTATGGCTCCGAGGATGCGATGGACCTGTCGGAACCGGCGACGGGCACAACTCGCAAACTCACCAACACCACCCACAACCGGTTTGAGCGGATGAACCGGATTCTTCGTCTCAGCCGCTGGCTGAAGTTGCCGGTGGACCAGTGCGATCGGCTAATCATGGCCGCGTTCAACGCAGAACTGCGGGGTGACATCCGTGACCCGGAGGCCCGCAAAGCCGCGCTGGCAACCAAACCTTCCCGGATCACCGCCAATACCCTGCGGGCCATCGGCCTGTTTCAAGAGTTTCGCCTGCGGTTCAAATGCTCAGTCGAGCAATTTGCTGCGTTGATGGATGAGATTTGCCCTTACTTCCGTGGGGAAGAACTTTCACAGTTCGACCGCATCTTCAATGCCCAGGCATTGTTCGATACACCGTTGAGGGTGGACAACGGTTACTTCGCGATCGAAGCACAAACCCGCGCCGACAAGCGCACCGTCGACCAGATTTGCACCAGCCTGGGTATCAATCAGGAAACCTGGCGCTACCTCGCACGCTTCGTGGCCAAGAGCTACAACCTGAGGGACGAACTGCAACGCAGCCTGCCAATACTCTCTTCCTTGTATCGCCTGGTGTTGCTGGCTTCTTTCCTGCGCATCAGCGCCATAGAACTGGCGGCATTGCTGGAGGCCTTCAGCGAGAAAAACGGCAGCGAATTGCTGCAACGGGTTCTCGGCGAATCCGTTTTGCTGGTCAGCGGCACTAGCGGCGTTGGCGACGTGCTGAACGTGATGCAAGCGGCGAAATCCTGCGTCCAGTGGGCGCAGGAACACGACTTGAGCGTGCTTTGGCTGGTGCAGAAGGTGGCGCCCGTGATTGCACCTCCTTTGGCCACTGAAGCAGAAGTCACGCTGCTGCAGGAAGTCCACAAGCGACTGCACCCGGTGCGATTCTCCGAGGACGCGCTTCGGGCAGCGGGCGTACCCCAGAGCAATGACTTCAAGCAGGCGGGCTGGATGTTGTTGCTTGATAATGTCGTTGACCTTAATGGCCTGGTGTTAGGGAAAGAAGGCGATGAGGAGGACTACGAGCGGGTAGCTCGCGGAGAAATTCAATCGGCTGTCGAGTTGGCAAACCTGTCATCCGGTGATGTCGAACGGGTTCGCAACGTGATTCTGGCATTGCTGCTGCAGGCCAGGGATGCGCAGCGGGCGGTGGTGCAGGAAAGCTTGTCGGTGTATTTGAGCATTTCTCAAGACTTGGCACTGCCGTTGCTCAGGTGGGTCGATACGAACGGTGTTTACCTGCTGTTGTTGGAGACTGCGCGGGCGCTGGACGCCGTCACATCCGGTACGGAGAAGGTCAAGGTCGGTGATGATGTGCTCAGCTTGCTGGCACACCTGGTGCGGCGCGCTGAAGTCGTTCAACAACTGGGGTTGAGCTCCGCCACGCTGGTGGCCCTGACCCTGCGAGAGAACTGGGAATGGTTTGGTCTCAAGCATCCAAAAGAACTCACGCTCAGCACATTGTATTACCTGACCCTGTTTCAGCGGGTGGTGGCGGATACCGGGCAGCCTGCCGAAAAACTCCTGCATTACCTGGAGTTGGTCAACGGGCTTCCGGAAAACCTGACACCTGAGGATGTACGTCTGATTCGTGATTCTGCGGCAAGCTTGCTGGCAGACGTGGTGCAGTGGGGCGTCAGGGAGGTGCTTGAATGCATTCTTTATCTGAAGCCGAATCCAAAGATCCCGGTGATTCGCGACATGACGTCCCTTGATACGCTGCTGCGTATCCGTGCGCTGGCGGTAAGGACCGGGTTGGATGCCAAGGCCCTCATCGGGCTGGGTGCGCTCACGCCGGACAGCGACAAGCACGCCTGCCGAAGCGCAGCAGAACATGTGCTGGAAAAATTGTCCGAGTCAGCCATTCAAGGGCAGGCGCAGTTGATCGGTGAAGTGGGTCAGAGCGTGACCCACGAAATCAGGTGCATCAACGACACCCTGATCGCCAATGTGAATGGTCAATACGCCATGATCGAACTGACACTGCGTGATCTCACCAACCAGGTCGTGCCGAACGTCACGGTGAGCTGGAGCAGTGATCGTCCCGGGCTACTCGCCCGTACGTCGATCACCGACTATGAGGGGCGTGCGGTGGTTCGCTTCAAACCAGAGAAGTCGACGTGGATGGGGGCCGTGCAAGTCAAAGCCACTTATGGCCTGGCTCAAGTGGTGTATGCGCCGAAAATCCTTATTGATTGCGATGAGGCGACGCTGAACTTCGAGGTCAAGGATCTCGATCCCAAGCAAGAGTTCTTGGCGGGCGGACAGGCGTATTTCGCAGTGGCTGTTCGTCTCGTGGATAAACCTGAAAACCCAGGTGTGGGTCGTACCGTGACATTTTCCGGTCGGGGGGTCGTGGCTGACCCTTGGTCGGTACGCACGGATGAAGAGGGTTATGCCCGCACCAGAATCACCAGTATCGAACCTATTGAGAAGGCAAGCGTAGTGGCCAGTTACAGCAACAAGGACCCGCTTGTCATCAATAGCATTACCTTTGTCGACCAGCCGTCTATCAAACTGTTGGAGGCGGTTTCGATGGCGGTTGCCGGGCAGCCGCTGGTGATTTATTGCCATGTGATTGGCCTTGGCAAACTTCCGTCGGTCGGTGTGGAGGTCGAGTTTTCTGGGACCGATATTGTCCCCGTTAAAATTGCTACCAACGAAAACGGCATCGCTGAATTCACGGTAAGCACGCCGCAAGCAGGAAATCACTCCTTCACCGCCAAGGTGACAATGGGTCAACAGCAACTCGACGTTTACGTGGCCAGCAATGTGTTCATTCACGGCGAGTCCCTGGACTATATATTCCCCGTAGCGGGTGCACCCACCTCCTTGTGGGTCGAAACCCGGGAGGACAAGCACAACCAGGCGAAAGTGGTTGCCAGATGCCCGATCTGGTGGACAGTGACCAAAAAAACCAAGCCGGAACTGGTACCGATTTCCTATCCGACGGACGCATTGGGGCGTTCGACTTTCCCTTACGAGTTTGAGGAGGCGGGTGAGTATGTGGTGACGGCAGTAAACCGAAGTACTCCGGAGGATAAACGCACCTTCAACATTACAGTCGTCCCGGCTATCGAGTGGGTATACAAACTGACGGACGTCACGACGGCGACCGTCATCCGGCAAGTGACCGCCCGGGAGCGATTGGAATTTATCCGGGGCCATCGCTATACGCTCAAAATCGACATGCCGGATTCGGTCGACCTTTCAGACGCGCGGGCAATGCTGGCCTGGACCGGTGAATTCTCCGCTGCCGGCCTGGGGATGGTGTTCAGTCCGCCGACCGGTGCCTATGTTCTGGTGGGCACCGACGAGAGCCTCAGTTGGGACATCGATTGCAAAGATCTGCGCAACAGCACGTTTGACCTGACGTTCTCTTGCAACCGGATCGACCAGCGCCTTGTGTTGCCTGGCCGTCTGGATGCACCGGCACCGCAACTGTCGTATCCCGTCGATGGCTCGACAGAAGTGGAAGTCCAGCCGCTGCTTCACGGCAAGGGCAGTCCGTCGGCCCAGATTTACATCTTTGAGAACCGGGATGAGAAAGCCCTGCTGGCCCGGACCAGTGTGCGTGACGATGGCACATGGTCGGTGCGGTTGGCCGAGGTGCTGTCCCCAGGGCCGCATGTGTTGACGGTCAAGCAACGGCATATCGATACGACCGAGGCGTGGGCGGCGAATGCTCGCGTAAATGTGTCGGGCACCTTTGTCGACATTCCAAAAGTCCTGAAACCCGCCCCGGACAGCACGGTCAGGGCTGAGTCATGGATTGAAGGTTTGGGCTTGCCGGGCGTTGAAGTGCGTGTAGTGAGGGCTAATAGCCCAGCAACAATTTACGCCAGCGGGATGGTGGACAAAAACGGCCATTGGCGGGTCCAGTTCAAACCGAACCTTGTGCCGGGCAAACATGACTTGGCGGTTGGATTTTTTGTGGATAATGCAGAGCCGAGAAAGTGGACACCCTTCTCGTTGACAGTTATTCCAAAATCTTAACAAGTCGGTAACGACTCTGTTGTTGTAACGTTGATTGAAAGATGTTTGCGAACTATCGAAACGCTGGAAACTGCGGTGCAGTTTTCAGTCCGTTTCGGGAACTTCATCATCCCGAACATTGCCCAGGGTCATGCAAAATTCCAGGAGAATAACAGTGGATAGTTCTATTATTGGCAATTTGGAAGAGCGTCGTTGCATGGCCCTCGCGGATTTTTATCTTGGGCAAGTTGCACCGAGTAAAGAGGAAACCCAGAACCTTGATCTCACCTCTCTCGATGATTTGTATCACTACCTGCTGCTGGACAGTCAGGTAGGCCAGCAACCCGAGACATCGCGTCTGGCTGAAGCCATTGCTTGCATGCAACAGTATATTGGCGCCATTTACGGTGGTCTGGAACCCGGGCATACCCAGAAATTTACCCGCGACGAGTTAGTGGCCTGGCATCAGCGCTATTGCAATATCAGCGACTGGGCGGGCTATCAGATGTTGGTCGATTATCCGGAAAACTGGATAAGCCCAACACTGCGCCTGACAAAATCCGAGTCATTCAAAGAGCTTGAAAATAATCTGGGTCAAGCAAGCCTTGGCGATGCGTCCGTACAGATGGCTTTGTTTGAACATTTGAAAGGCTTTGAAGAGATCTGCAATCTCGATATGTGTTCAGGGTACATCGACAGTATTGACAGTACGGGAACCGGAAAGGGCCAGAACTTCAAAAATGCTGATTATTACTTTATTGGTCGGCAACGAGTTCAACCCTTTGGCTATTTCTGCCGCAAAGCCCATGTCGAGTTAAACGCCAGCAGCACATTTCTCAATCCCACAGCCTGGACTGAATGGAAGGCCATAGGCATTCCCGCTTCGGCGACGGTACTGGCAATGCGGGCGGTGTATTTCGCCGGGCGTTTGATGATTGTTCAGGTCGAAGGGTTGCAAGCACCAGATAGGATTGAAAAGGACAATGACGGCAAAGAGATCACCATCCCGGGCACTTGGCAGATAGAGGTCACGCTGTCTTATCTGGCCGTGAACGGGATATGGTCGACGCCTTTGAGCCTGGGTAAAAAGGAGTTCGCCAAGGCGTCCGAGGCGTCATCGCGTCTGGTGGTGGTGACCTATGCCGGAGTAAAAAAAGATGTCGACGACCTGTTGGCGGTGTGCTTTACCACCACGGACTTGCCACCGGGGGTGGCAAGCGCGGAAGCAATGGGCGAGCAAGAAAACGGATGGATTTTCGCGGCGAGAAATGCACTGTTCGAACCCCAGGTTCCGAATGTTGCAAGTCTCAAGGTATTGGCCAATGGTCGCTTTTCCAATCAAAACATTTTGCAGCATAAATTATTGCTCAGTGAGTCTGTGACGATTACTCAGTCGCTTGTACCCGCTACAAGTGTTACGGCGGTCGGAGATACCCGGGAAGGATTGCTGAGCAAATTTTTGTCATTGAACTTCAACTTCAGCAGCCGGCAAGCTCTGATCGAGGGGGTACTCGAAACCGTTAACGTATTGCAGGTGCAAGGTGTATGTGACCTCGATCGGCCGGAGTTTGACCTGAAGGAAATTGTCCTTGTGGTGAAAGAGGAGGTGTTGTCTAAAGTCACCTATTTCGAGCTCTCAAAAGCTGGGGACAAGGGGGTCAGATGTACATGCTTCAGGTCTGAGCTCGGAGTTGATTTTTCGTTGTGTTTTGATGGTTTGGATGGAACTCCCGTTGTTTTAGAAACTTTCAAGGCTGCAGATTTCACAAGGGCTAATGGATGGGCAACAGTTAACAAGATTGTATTGTTAACGCCCCAGCAGTTGGAAACACTGTGGTCGATGCAACCACGTGATATCAGGAGTGGTGCCGGGTTTTCAGTATTGATCGGCAATGCCTATACGCCGTTAACGAATAGTCAAAACGCTCTTTCGATGCTGAAAAAGCCAGAGACCGTTGAGCTGGCTTTGAAAGTTATGGAGGGTGCTGCTGCTATGCCCGGGTATTGGGAGAGCATCAGCGAGTTGCAAGGGTGGTTTCAAACCCCCTGGATCGAGTATCGCTGGACAGGTAACCCTGTCGGTAAAAAGTTGAGCGTCGCGTGGGGTGAGAATGCCGATGGCCGTTTTGGTCGCAACCGCTATGACATCGAGATCAAACAGGTACCCAACGCCAGCAACGTACCTTTGCTCAGCAAACAGGCCTCCGGTGCGCAGTTTCTGGATACTCGGCCTCTGGGAGTCAATGGGGTCAAATGGATACGCCTCAACTCTACGTTCGGTCCCGAACTGGTGGCCAAGGCCGCTATTTCCATTGATGAAGTCTTGTCCTTGGCTACTCAGAACACCCTTGAGCCCGGACCAGAGAGCGGCAATACCGTTATCGACTTCAACAGCGCCCACGGGCAATTTTACTGGGAGCTGTTCTTTCACCTGCCATTCCTGATTGCCCATCGTTTGTGCGAGGAGCGCAATTACCAGGAATCGCAGCGCTGGTACCACTACATATTCGACCCACACATTCGAACAGCACGTCCGGGCGAAACGGATACGAGTGAACGCTTTTGGCTCTGCCGTCCGTTGTTGGAAAAAGGCGATGTCGGTTTTGAAGCCAAGGGCCTGGTGGACCCCGACGCCATCGCGTTTTCGAATCGGATTCACTACCGCAAAGCCATTTTCATGGGGTACGTGCGCTGCATCATTGCCCACGCCGATTCGCTTTACCGGCGGTTGACCCGCGACAGCCTGGTGGCGGCGAAACTGCAATACGTGCGCGCCTTGTCGCTGATGGGCCCGGCACCCACTGCAAAAGCCATGAGCCACTGGAAACCCCAGTCTGCAAAAGACATTCTCGATTCCAAACCAAAGGCCGGTGCCTCGTCGCTGGAAACATTCGCACGATCGCTGGACGTCGATGTCGCGAACCTGCCAGCGCGCGTCAATGGAACGCCCGACTTCGAGATACTGGAGCTGGACGTGTTTCGCCCATTCACCAATGAACAATTGCTCGACACCTGGAAATACATTGAAGAGTGCCTTTGGAACATGCGGCACAACCTGACCATCGATGGCAAACCAATGTCGCTGCAGTTGTATGCCCCTCCGACCAACCCGGTTGATTTGCTGCATATAGCACAGGCCGGCGGCTCATCGGGAGCGTCGCGCAACGCGGGGGGCTGGCTGAACATTCCGCACTATCGTTTCCGCACGATACTGTCCACGGCGCAAAACGCGGTGCAAACCCTTATCGGGTTCGGCCGTGAGGTGCTTCAGTTGATGGAACAGCGTGATCGTGGGCAGCTGGAAGAGTTGCAGCACAGCCATGTCCTCGCACTGGGAGTGCATGCCGTAAAGATTCAGGAGGAGACGATCAAGCAGTTAGAGGCTTCGGAGAAAGGTCTAGAGAACAGCAAACTCATGATTGAAGAGCGGGCTAAGCACTATAAGAAGATCAATGAGAGCCCGTTGCTTGCGCCGGAAATAGCCGGGGATGCCTTCGGGTTATTAGGTAAGGGGTTGGGGATTGCTGCGATGGTGCCCATAGCGGCTGGGAGTGTTATTAATGCGAGCATCAAAGAACAAACGCTCACAGGAACAATAGCTCCATTTCCCGCAGCGCTTGCAGGTACCAAAGGCGGGGAGCGCGGAGAGCCCGTGAATGCAGTTGGTGCAGCACTGTCAATACTCGGCGGCGTTGCGTATGCGACGGGTGAAGCCTTTCAGCGAACGGCTTTTTATCTGCGTCGATCTGAGGAGTGGACCCACGCCGCAAACCAAGCCGATTACGAAAAAATAGTTGTAGAGGAGAATCTGAAGTCCCTGCATCACACGCTCCTCGGAGCCAAAGAGAGCCTGGCTCAAACGAAAAAAGCCAACCAGCATGCCCAGGAAATCTACGCGTTCTACAAAACCCGGGCCACGAACGTCGAACTCTACCGTTGGTTGTTGGGCCAGATGGCCACGTTGTACTTCCAGGCCTATGACGCCGTGGTGGGGTTGTGCCTGAGCGTGGAAGCCGCCTTCCAGTACGAAATGGGCGACTTCGACACGCGGGTGATTCGTACCAACGCCTGGATGGACGATCGCCACGGCCTGAGCGCCGGGCAGTCGATGCTGCTTGACCTGCTGCGCATGGAACGCATGTTCCTTGAGCGCAACGAGCGTCGACTGGAGCTGACCAAGACGATCTCCTTGCGCCAGCTGTTCGAGCAAGGCAAGTACACACTGGCAAAAACCTGGAAGTCGGTGATCGATGAACTCAAGGAAGGCAAACTCGATTTCGATCTCACCCAGCGTATGTTCGACAGTGATTACCCCGGTCATTACTGCCGACAGATCACCACCGTCTCAGTGTCTTTGCCGGCGGTGCTGGGCCCGTATCAGGATGTTCGCGCAACCCTGACGCAAATCAGCAGCGCCACGGTACTCAAAGCCAACATCGACTCGCTTGGTTATTTTTATGAGCCCGAAGAAAACCAAATGCTGCCCCTCGATATTTTGCTCAACCCGCGCAGCCACCAGCAAATAGGGATCAACCACGGAGTTGACGATCCCGGTATGCATCAGCTGACTTTCGGTGATGAACGCTATCTACCATTTGAGGGGACCGGCTGTGTTTCGCTTTGGCGGCTCGCGTTTCCACGACCAAAATCAGTTGACCAGGCAAAGCTGATCAGCAGTCTGACGGACATCATTGTGCACGTGCGTTATCTGGCGAAGGCCGGTGGCACGGCTTACACCGAAGCCGTGCTGGACAAGCTGGGCGATTGAGGTGAAACGGCCCTGATGCTGGGGCGCTGGCAAACGGAATAACGGGTAGTGGGCTGAATCGACAACCATGGATCAATAGAGGTGAAATCATCATGAGCGAAATCGAAATCCAGGGACGTAATCTGATTAAAGATGGCAGATTCCCAGCAACGTGGAAAAGTAACTGGAGGCACGATGGCGTCGGGAACGCGGTGTCATTTGGGGATCCTGTTTTTGGTAACTACCTGACAATGAACATGAAGGCTGGTGTTTCTCAGGCATTCAATACGGCGATCTTCACTGAAGAACAACTGAAGGGGGCAAGCTATCGAGTTTCCTTTCAATATGAAAACTATGGGGAAGGCGACAACGCCGGTGTGGAGATTGAAACCGGTTCCGGGAAAAAAGATTTTATTGATTTGAGCGGCAAAAAAACCAGGCAGCCGCTAGCCGACTGGAATCTCTATCCCTCTTATGGGATCAGGGATGTGGTGGCAGCCGACGAAAATATTGCTCTGAAACTGCAGGGCTCTGATTTAGGTAGCTCGTCGGGATTGCGCATGACTGACATTAGAGTGGACCTGCATCTTGTGCCTCTTAAGTTGACAGGCCTCAAGGTCGACGGCAGGCATTATGAAGTGCCAGCCTGAGTTTTCGTGTTGCTAAAACGTTGGTGATGGCAGGTAGATGAGGGGCAGGGCATGACAATCGGTTAACTCATCCCTGCTTTTTTCCAGCTCATGTAACGCGTCACCAACGCCGCCCCCAGTTCACCGGGCAGCGCATCCACCACCGGCACTCCATAAGCGTCCAACCGCTCATGGAGTTCGGCCCGCGCATTCAAGTAATCCACAGTCCCGCAATACGTCAGCGCTTCGTGCAACGTTTGCACCGGTGACTGGCGTAGCGTGTCGAGCACGTCTTCCCTGAGGCTGGCGACCAGCACTCGATGCTGCTTGCCCAGGCGATTGACGGCGGTGAGCAATTCCTCGTCGTCTTCGTCCCGCAGGTTGGTCACTACCACCACCAATGCCCGCCGTTTCTGTCGGGCCAGCAGTTGAGTAGCAGCGGCCTGATAGTCAGCGCTGCGTTGAGTGCTGTTCAGGTCGTAAACCGTGTTGAGCAATACGTTGAGCTGACCGGCCCCTTTCACCGGAGCGAGATAACGCGGTTGATCGCTGGCAAAGGTGCTCAGACCCACCGCATCACCCTGGCGCAACGCCACGTAACTCAACAGCAAACACGCATTCAGCGCATGATCGAAATGCGCCAGTTCGCCGTCGTGACTGCGCATGTGTCTTCCGCAATCGAGCATGAAGATAATCTGCTGATCGCGCTCATCCTGATATTCCCGGGCAATCGGTGTGCGTTGTCGGGCGGTGGCTTTCCAGTCGATCTGGCGCAGGCTGTCGCCTTCGCGAAATTCCCGTAACTGATGAAACTCCAGACCCAGGCCGCGTCGTTGTCGTTGGCGTACGCCGAGCTGGCTGAGCCAGTTGTCCACCGCGAGCAGTTGGCCGCCGTAGAGGCGGGCGAAGTCGGGGTAGACGCGGGTGTGGTCGGTGACGCTCAGAAGCCGTTTGCCGGACCACAGGCCCAATGGGCTGGGCAGGTTGATTTCGCAGTGATCGAAGCTGAAGTGGCCACGTTTGAGCGGACGCAGGCGATAGCCGACCTGGCTGTGCTGGCCGGGCTGAAGTTCGACTGACAGGGGGAGGTTTTCGAAGTTCAGGCCGTCGGGGACGTGGTCGAAAATCTGGATCGTCAGTGGTTGGGGAAAGTTGTGCTCAACCTCCAGTCGAACTTCGCTCCAGCGACCGAGGGCCAGGCTGCCGGGCATTTGTCGTGTTATCCGGGGCGAGTGCAGGCGCGTGAGGCGCAAGGCATCGAGTATTGCCAGGGCCAGTAGCGCCAGCAATAAACCCCACTGGATCGACAACAGGCTTGAGGGCAGCGCAATGTCCAGTGCGCGCAAGGTGCCCAGCACGATGCCGATGGCCAGCAGGATTGCGAGCCAGATCAGCAGCAGGCGCGAGGGTTTCACAGACGTGGCGCCGGCACTTGATCGAGCAGTTGCCGCAGCACGTGATCGACCTCCAGCCCTTCGATATCCAGCTCCGGTGCGATGCGTACGCGATGGCGCAACACCGCCAGCGCGCAGCCCTTGATGTCGTCCGGAATCACGAATTCGCCGCCGCGCAACAAGGCCCGCGCCCGAGCGCAGCGCACCAGCGCGATGGAGGCCCGAGGCCCGGCGCCGAGGGTCAGGCCGGGCCAGCTGCGGGTGGTGCGGGCCAGGCGTACGGCGTAGTCGAGGACCTGATCGTCCAGGGGCAAATCGCTGGCGATGCGTTGCAAGGCCAGCACGTCCTTGGCTTGCAACACGGTGCGCAGTGGTTGCACATCGAGCATGTCGGCCCGGGTAGAACGGCTGACCTGACGCACCATGTTCAGCTCTTGCTCGGCGTCGGGGTAGTCCATGCGTACCTTGAGCATGAAACGGTCGAGCTCGGCTTCCGGCAGCGGATAAGTGCCTTCCTGTTCGATGGGGTTTTGCGTGGCGAGCACCATGAACGGTTGCGCGATGGGCAGGGCGCGGCCTTCGAGGGTGACTTGTCGTTCCTGCATGGCTTCGAGCAGCGCCGCCTGGGTTTTCGCCGGGGCGCGGTTGATTTCGTCGGCGAGCAACAGGTTGGTGAACAATGGCCCTTTGCGCAGTTTGAATTGCTCGGTTTGCAGGTCGTACACCGCGTGGCCGGTGACATCGCTGGGCATCAGGTCCGGGGTGAACTGAATGCGCGCGAATTCGCCACCGAAGCAGCGGGCGAGGGCGCGCACCAACAAGGTCTTGCCCAGCCCCGGCACACCTTCGAGCAGCACATGACCGCCGGCAATCAACGCGGTGAGTACGTCATCGATCACCGTGTTCTGGCCGATCACGGCTTTTTGCAATTCAACTCTTATCGCTTGGGCCAGATAACTGGCGCGCTGGCGTTGCTGCTCGGCATGGCTAGGCGCGCCGGGCTCGATCTGTTCACTCATACCTTCCGGAGCCTCCCTAACTGTTAGTAACGAATTATCTTCCATAAATCAATCGCTTACCTGATCTAACGGTTTTGTATGACCTTCTGGCCAATACGCATTCCTGGTACCGGAGGCGAGAACCAACCTGGTGCGGGTATCGCAACTAAAAGCATCGGCCACATCTTGAAAGCGACCGATGCTCTAATCGACCTAGAAGGGCGATTCCTCTCCAAAAAGAATCTTGATCGCATCGGTATGACCTGGAAGGGCCTGCCTGATGTTGCTTCGAAGCTTCTCGTCAACCTCTTTGTGAAGCCGGATTTTACCAATGGCCAACGCAGTTATGAATTCCATGGAAGCATCACCCCGTTCGAAACCATGGCCCTGAACAACGCGCAAAATGATGTCGGCCATAGACGCGCTGTGCGTTTCATGGGCGCTGTAATCAAGCTCAGTGGGCAGCGCAGCTCTGAGGAACGCCCCTTGAATGATCCCATCGTCGTAGCGAGAGAATATCTCGGGAGAGAGCAGTACCTGTTGAAGTTCACCCGACTCCAGTCGCTTCGATTGATCAATTTTGGCGCTTTTTCGAGCGTTCTGCAGGATCCACACAATCGTCAGGAAAATATCTGTACATGCGGCCACAGTGACATCGTTAGCTCCGCTGACAAAGGCGAAGCCTTTTGTAAGCTTCATCTGACCCGGTTGGTAGCTGCTCGGCCAGAACGCAGCCTCGGAAAGCCCGTCAGTAGTAGCCTTATCGAAAGCCTCGATACGCGCTTTTACAACGTCAGATACGCTCTCCTCTCCAAATGAAAGCAACCGGTTGAGCAACTTCTGTTCCTGGTGCCAGTGATTGTTGCAAGCGAGGCTGGCAACCGGAATTTCGATGAAGGATTTGAAGACATACTTGCGACTTCCTTTCGGTGGCTGCGTGAGGTTCGAAGCAAGCTCATCCATCAGCTCATGCGAGCGGCCCAGTAGGGCACCTACGAGGTAAATGCGAGTACCAGCCTCTTGGGCAGACCTGAGGCGGCGACTGATGCTCAGGAGCAATGTGCCTCGTTCTGCTGCAGCGGCAACGATGATCACTGACCCGTTGAATTTGGTCTTAGGGTCGAAGGCTGAGGCGCTTACCACTTCACAGTTAAGGCCCCTTGCCTTGAGGAACGCCAAAGCATCCATGGCCATCTTCTGACTGGCACTGTCATCGTCATGGATGATGAGCGACGTTGAGGCAGGAGACTCCTCCATGAGCATTTTCTCGAACCATTTCTCGAAATCCCCAGTGCGCACAAGCTTGTCCTTGTCGACCTGCACGGTTCTGTAGCGTTCTCTTTGGGGTATTTGGCTAAAGCACGTGAACAAACCTTTGCCCATAAACGAGAAAAACTTGGTCTGAAGCCCTTCTGGTAGATGACCCATGCCAATGTTGAGCACCCGAGTTTCGGTGTGCTGTGCAACAAATCGTTCGCCATGGATGCGAATGAGCTTACGACCTTCGGTTGACTCACGCTCGGCTACGGTTTCGAAGTCTTCGGGCTTCTCAATGGCATGCAGCACGGTGCACGAATCAGATTGACTGACGAAAGACAGGAAGGTCGCGACTCGGGTGGGTGGAGCGCCGTTGACCTTCACCCACTCCTTGGCGAGACCACAGTTGGTGGAGGCCGAGATCAGACATAGTGATGCGGCTGCATCGACCAAGCTACCATCGCTCAAACCGTCGTGTGAGTGAAACGACTTGATGCTGGAGATTGTTTGGTTGCCGAATTTCGTTTGGAATAGCTGGATCGAGAGCGCCACTGGCAGGAACGCCATGGTGTCCAGGTAAATTGTCTCAGGCTCGCTCATGCCGTCGCTGGAGGCATTTTTGATTACTTTGAGGCAGGAGAACGCCAAGAAGTGCGAATGGAGCGTTTCAGTAAGCAGGTTCTCAGCGCGGATGAAATAGTTGGACGCGCGTGAGGAGGGTTTCGAGAACAAAAAACCAGCAGGCGCTTTAGTCAGCACGGATGTGCATTTGACGAGCTTTCGCATTCCAGCCTGGACAAAATTCTCGGTGGCTCGGGTTATGAGCTTGCCGATACCCTTTTCGGCGCCGGCGACTTTTACATACTTAGAAATTTCTCCGTGCTCGTTGAAAAAAGAGAATCCATAAGATGGTGACCCGCCGTTGGAGCGTCGCTCCAGAGCAATCGCAATGGCTGACGACTTGTCAGCACACTGATCCTTGATCCATGCGCGATGACAATCGGGTACTAAAAAGGTGACATGATCCGGCAGGATGTATTCGTTTAGCCGATTCTGCAGGGCTTCGGTGATATGAGCGTCTGTGATTCGCTCTGGGCCGTTGAAAAAAACCACCACTTGCGCTGGTTCAGCGGTAGGGGAAGGGGTCAGGGTTACTTCAAAGTCGAACAACTCAGGCATCTCAGTTCACCGGAATGCAGATGGTGAATACAGTGCCTTCAGCTGCAACCAGCTCACGGTCACCGCTCCAATTTTTGGGGTTAAACTCTACGACTTGATCTTGGCCTTGGAATGCCTGATACAAGCAAACCCTCCCAGTGCGGAGACGTACGTAGGCCTTCAGCTTGTTGAGCGCCTGGACTGCGTTGTGCAGGCCCATACCAGAGGTCACTGAATCTTTGGTCGTGACATGTTTTTTGAAGCATTCCAGGGTTGCCTCAAGCTCCACTGCTAAGGGGAGATCGTTGAGAGATTCGACTGGAGCGCCTTGTTTCGCCGAGAGCCAGCGTCGTGCTAGGCCGGGGCCGCTGTCGATGACTGAAATCTCAATAAATTCGAGATAATCCGCGTCCTTAAGCATGTTTCGCATCACAAACAAGGCGAACTGCGGCTCTTTGTCCGAAACTAGGTGGATGTCTTCCTTCTTTATCCTCCCGGATTTCACTGAAGTGCCTCTGAGACCCTTCTTGTACTTCACCCCATGTACATCCGTGACTGAGTGCTGATCTGCGTTGGCGATCAACTCGGCAAGCACGCTGCCCAGGGCAGGTAAACCGCCCCTGTGAAGTGATTTCTTGTCCTGCTTGCTATGCATCAGCGCGGATGACATTTCCAACAGGCTTGCGAAGGAGGAGTGGGAGTGGATCTGAGGGCTCGTCCCTCCGTAGTAGAAGGGCTTGATGAACTCCATCTTCGCGAAGTTAATGCTGAAGAGGTTAATGGTGGTAGGGCGCGCTCCTCGTTCGCTCGAGGTATTACGAAGATCGCCGTCATACATCGCTTCGATCAAGGGCCTGATCACAGTAAGTGCGGCACGCTTTTCTATCGTTTCATGCGCCTCGGTCTTGATGCGAGAAGACATGATCAGAGCCGCGAGGCCAGCTGCAGTCTGGCCGAGTTGCAGAATCCGATCTGGAGCGTTTTCAGCACCCGCATACAGATGTAGGACACTTTGCTCGTGTGCGCGGGCCCAACTGATCACCAACTGTGCAAGCGCCGCATCGACCCCAAATAAGCCACCGTGACTCATGGTTTTTGGGAGACGCAAAGACGCATCCTCCTGGCAAAGCGGGTATAGGTCTTCGATTTCGTATGTGTTCAGAGTCTTGGCAATTTTCATCAGCACCTCAAACAGTCCATCGTTCCGAGTGCTGAACCAGATTTTTGGACACACCCGATCAAATCATATCGCCAGCCGTCCTTGGCGCGATAGATGGATTAGGCTTTTGATGCCAAAGCATATGCCGGGGATGTCTACGTTTCCGGGGGCAGTCCACTCACATCCTAGGCAATTGGGCTTGGTACGCTCACGCCTGGTTCCCACGTGAAACAGGCTGTCGAAACAGGAATTCCGGACGGTTAGGCCACTGAGCAGTTTGTCGACTTCGTACTGGTCAACAGGGTGTGCGTAAGGCTAATACGGGCCTGGCAATGATGAGTAACGTGAAAGTTTCGTATCTGGGCTGGGCATATTTAGCATGGGGTTTATGGAGCGCTTACGATTCAACGTCCTTCATCTCCTCCTCAGTTATCGTTATTGCGTAATTAAGATCAATACGGAGAAAGAGGCCGCCGTAGGTGCGTTGTTGCATGGCGTATTGAGAGGGGCGCATAGAAGGCATCAGATGTCACCTCTGATCACAAGATCATATTTAGAGCCCGGCTTTTCATCGCACGATGACACGCCAAGCCAGTTTATAGATCCGCCCGCTTTGAGGAAGGGCGTTACCTTTTGATCGTGGAAATATTCTAAGCACCTACAAGCGGATATCTATAAATTAATAAATATTACATCTTAAGATCTAGCTGAGATTTAGAGTGTTCCGAACATCAAACATCTTTACTATATCCCGATGTAACTTGCTGTGAAGGTTGGAAAGTATATCCTCTTTCTTCTGCACTAATCCAAAATCAGCAAGTGCTTGAATCAGCATTTCATGTTCGCTGGCATTGAGCGCGGATTCGCGGAGTAAATGACTACGCTTGCTTAAAATATCAATAAGCCTTGGTGTACGCGCTAGCCGGGTGCTTCCTTCGTAGCGCGACTCGAGCTGAAGCACACTCACAAGCTGATCGGGAAAATCTGTTTTATTCTTAAGCTTTACTTTGCTAATTGGATCATTAGATAGAATTGAATGATTAAACTCAAACGTGTATATAGAATCGAAACATAGATGGTATGGATGGATATGAGTATCAATATCGAACGGATTACTTCCTTTATAGGTCTGATTGCAAGTCTTGCAGGATGGTATGTGGTTATAAAAGGATAGCGCCAAAAAGGGGAACATATGCTTAGGATAAAAATGATCAATATCGTAAAGCATTACTACATCCTGTTTTGGCAGCTTGTTTGTTTTCAGGATTCTGACTGAGTTTTCATTGCAGTAGGGGCAGGTGGCCTCAGTAAACCTTAATGCTTCGTAACGCTCATGGCAATGTTTACTGGCTCGATAACTTTCATAGTTGAAAAGCTTAAGTAAGAGCTGGCCAAACGGCTGCATTTCTACCTTCTCGTCAACCTTGAGACATATATCGCCGTCCTCCAAGTAGATTCTTGATGTGCCAATGATATCCTTCAATTCTGCAGGCTTCGCAGTAATTATACTTTTAAGGTTCTGCGGCACTTCCAGGTATTCAGCATACTTCAAGTGCCGAGCCGAGGCCTCCACCCCTACCTTGCCTATGTATTCCTCCCCTTTAATTATCGCACTTAATGCATTAGCTCTTGCAGTTAATGCTCGCCGCATAGGTTGGCCAAAGCGATTAACGGGGTTAAGGTCTAACCACATCTTCTCTACCACTTCATTGAGAAATTGCGGTACGTTCTCGTGTATCGTTGTCAGGTGGTTGCTGATACTAATCACTGTACGTCCACCCGTGATTTGATATGGTATTTAATGATCTCGTCATCAATAACTGATATAGCGAGTTTCAGCTCGTGGGCTTCACTATCGCTTAGTATCTTTTTGTCGAGCAGGCTATATATTTTCTTTAGATATCGAGATGATAAATTACCACTTCTTTTGTGCTGGAGCCCGAAAGAATACTGGTAGATATCATACAGGTTCGCGGCGAACGTTTTGGGCACTTCAATGCTGTCAGTATCACATGCAGCTGAGCTATCTCCGTGCCGATTTAACAGAACAATACATTGGCGAGGCAAATCACTTATAAGAATTGGAGAGTGCGTTGTAATTACAACTTGAATTTTTCCTCCGGAAATTTTAGGGAGGCTTTTGATCAGTCTATCAATAAACTCAATTTGCCATTGTGGGTGCAAATACAGATCACCCTCATCGATGCATATAAGCGTCCCCTGCCTTTTTACAGGCGCAAGGCGCTGATTTTGCATCCCATTCCAAATAGAGCTGAATAAGTTGAAATAAGCCCGCTGCCCCGAACTAATCCCCGCCCAAGTAATTGAGCTATACCTTACCCCTTGGAGAATGCAGGCTAAATGTCGATAATAAAAGCTTTCTGAATCCTCATAATTTATAGTGAAAGTATAGCGTGACCCCTTGACTGTATCATCAATGCGGAGGTGCATTTCGTCGAAAAAGCTTTCCAGCTTTAAAAGCACTGTTAATGATTCGAACATGGAAAAATTATTGTCCCAGGGGACGGGTGCATTGGTAGCTAAATACATATCTCTAAAGGTTATTATGAAAGCCTTTAAGTCGAATTCGCCCTCGCTCGCCAAGATTGAATTCATAACAGGAGTGAACTTTTCTTTATGAGGCACGTTGATTAACAATGCTTTTAGAAATTCTATTTGGATCGTCTGGGCTACGACTGCAACCTTATCTCTATTCTTATTGCCTCGTCTGACCTCAGCGAAATATCTGAGGACAGGCATCGCTTCATCCTCGTCTAAATTACGATCATGCCTAGAGATGAATCTATCGATTTTTATCTCTACCCTTGGTGGTGGCTGCAGCTCAATACTGGCAAACTCGGGTGAATGCAGAAAATCCAGATCATTAAGGAAGTCCGACTCCATAACATGTCTTTGACGAGCAAGGGTGCGCGGATTGTTTTTATTATTTACAGATACATCTACGACGCCGCCGCCAAAATCTATATAGTTTTTATCAAAGACATTAGAGAAGTAGATGGTGTGAAAGTTATCTAAGTGGTCTTCGGTGCCGGCTGCGATTTCAAATCCGGAGTTAATTTTTTCTTTTATGTTTGTTGAATAGAATAAAGCGCCTTCAACGCTATAGATTAAGATGTAATCGTTTTTTAGTTTTTCTGGAGACTTCAATGCGCGACAAATTAATTCCAGAGAGTTCGTTTTCCCTGAGCCATTGACGCCTAGAATCCCTGTTATGCTGGTAATCTGCTCTCCAAACAAGCTCGGCATCGGGTCTTTTTCTGACTGGCTTAGGATTCGAGTAGTAGCCTCAAAATGAAACTCAAGTTCATTGGAAAAATTCAGACCTACGCCTTGTAAATTTTTGAAATCTTTGACCCACACGAAGCATAGATTCATTTAACAGTCCTTTATTGTTTGCACTACTCTAGCCAGAAAAGAGTATTAGAAGCCGCCAGTATCGTTTGCACGCCTAAGTCATGCTGCCCAATAACTCCATTAGATATCAAAAAGGTATCCGGTCATCGAAGGATGTTGATGGCCTTCGCGGCACATGCGGTGCGACCAAGGGCGACACTACGAACAGTGTTGACGATGTCCTCCCTGTCCGTAAAGAAAATCTGCCTTCGTTTGGATTGATTAAGCTTGCCCCAATCCAATTTTTAGCGGCATTGTTGATTTGCCGTCCGGCAACATTTGAATACACATGTACCCATCCTATAAATTGTCAAGCTCAAGGCTCGTCTGGTGGTGCCCGAGCCCTCTACATCGATGAGGAGGGTCAGGTCGATCAGGTGAGTGCGGTCAAAGCGCCGGATGTACTTTGGCAAGCTTCGCAACGTACCAGGTAGGCAAAGGATGGCGGTGCAACCTAGCTGAGATCGCAATCAGCACTTCCCAGGTGGTGTTGTGCCAAGCAAAGTCCTCTGGGGAGGCGGCCTGGCTCGGCACCTTCACAGAAGCCTCAACTTCATCAGCTGGCGTCTGCCGAAAACCAGTCAGGGCACGTGATATGCCAATGGCATTCACATAGGCATCGGAACCCGTCAGCATCTGCAGTGCCTTTTGGGGGAACCACCTTTCCATGGTCACCCTTTCAAGATTTGGAACAATCTCTGCAGTCAGTTGATCGAGGGCTTCCTGGTCGCCCAGCAGAGCAGCCATGGTTCCCAGAAGCGGCACCAAAGTCGTGGTTTTGAAGAATCGACCTCTTTGGGTTTCTTTCCCGGAGAACAGGGCCATGGCATCTTCAAGATCATCTGTATCCACGGGCATGATCCTGTTCCGATGCAGAGCGGCATCAAAGCGATCAATGCACTCACGCACCATGAGTTGGGTGCTAGCTGTATCACCCACGGCCATGATCGCGGTCATGGCTATCGAAAGGTCAATGGTTTGTCCGTCATAGACGGGCAGCAAGCATCCGTTGTGCGCGTTGATCAAGGACACCAGGCTCCCGTGCATGGATCGGAGAGTTGCGGTATCGACCATCAGGGAATGAAGCAACAGCAATGTGGTGCCCAACCGGCCAAGCTCATCGCAAATCAAGTCGATGTAGAGCACCTGATCGGGGCGGTAGCGGAGCATGCGTCTGCGGTTTAGGAGTGAGGGCATCACGCGCTCGTAGTACCGTAACAAGGCGTTCGCATGGAGCTGAGCAAGCGTTTCGAAACGTTTGAGGAACTGAGTGTCGGTCTGCAGGCCAAGCGTTATCGATTCGCTCCAGAGCCGTAGCAAAAGGTACTCACCTGCGAGCACGCCTGGTTTCTGATTGCCCTCACTTTCGCCCCAGACGAGAAGAACAGCCCATCCCATTCCCGCCGCCGCTGCTCGCTTGTGGAAGCGGTTCGCACGCGTATTTTCTGATACGTCTTTGTCATCCTCAAGCGCGGCCATGCAGTCATCAACAAACCGAACGAACCTGGAGAATGAAGCCTGCGTATCCTCAAGCCCGGCCAAGGCTGCCCTCAGGTTGGATTTTCCTTTTCCGAGCAGCAAGGCATCGTCAAAGAGGTACTCCTCGATATAGGGACTCAACTGATCCATGCCCCAGAAATCCAGCGAGCATAGAGGAGAGAATTCGGCCACCTCTTTCGAGATTGCCGAGTAATCTGACTGTGCGTCTTGCTTGAGGATCCCGTTTGAAACAAGGACGATTCGTTTTTTTAGGCCCCGCAGAGGCTCTTGCAGCCGATTCCGGACGTACTCGGTGTACGCTTGGCGGATGGAGGGCGAGATCGCCTGCTGAGTGCCGTAGAAGTCGTTCCGGTTCACATTGCCAAATTTGATGATGAACAGGAAAACTTCCGTCTGCCCCTGAGCATCTTCCTTGGTGGACGTGACGTCGACACCACCCTGATTCACTCCAATCTGAGCACGACTGTGCACCGAGTGCCCCATCGCTTGGAGAAGCTCTGGAAGGAGTGCATCCAGCTCATCGCGCTCGCGAAGCCCTGAAAGGTAGTGTGAGAGAACCAGTTGGATGCTCATTGGTCAGCTTCCTTCCATAGGCTCATGATCTTCTGGTCATACAGCAACGGGTCGGCAATCCAGGTCTGAGGCAATTCCATACTCATTTCCTGCGTGAACATGGGGATCATCGCCTCGACGGTCTCGTGATCGTTCTGATACTCCACTGATACTTGGTTGGAATACTTGAAATGCTGCGCGGTCATGAACATCTCAAACAGGGATTCGCCGTGAGCCTTCTCCGTCACCGCCCGATTCTCATTCCGGCGAAGGTAGTTGAAGCTCCGCCGCATTTCCGATGACATCTGTAGCTCAGTGAGGTGGGGCAGGGCGTCCAAGGCACTGCATTCGGCGGACAACCTTTCGCTTAAGTGCTTGGCGGGAGTTGACTGAGTAAGCCGTGAGGGCTCTGCTTCAAGGAGACGTTTGCAGGTGGCTGGGTACTCTGTCGCCAAAAAATCGATGACTACACAGGTCGTTTCAGAAATCAGAGGGCTTGGGGGTAGGTCTTCGTTCAAGCTCAACACCCAGCCAAGTGATACTGGTACTGCAACGTTCAGGGCACACAATCTGCGGGCCACGGCGCTGGTGGATGCCTCTGTGGCCCCGGACAGCGCGAATCTCACCAACTTGGGATGTTGGAGGTACTGGACGCTGACTTCGTGCACCAACGCTTTGCTCAACCTGTGGTGGCCTTTGTCACCGATCCATTTGCAGGCAGCCAGGACAAACAAGTCAGCAGACGCAATTCGATGGAGGCAGTCCTTTGCTTCATCTACCAGGGTATCGGCCTCAACTCCGGAGGTTTCCGCCTCGCGCCAGAGGGCATAGAACTCGCCCAGCAAGGCTTGACCATCCTGCTCAAGGTTGGCTCTGTAGAGGCGGAGGTAAAAATCGTTGAACCGGATCATGTCCATGTGAGTTGGCTCCGAGGGCGTCGGTAGGTACGCATTAGGATGATATTACGGCGCCCCGTGGCTGCCCCAACGCTGATTCGCCAGTATAGCAATGACCGGTAGAGAATCGTGGGGCAACCAATGACTACAATCGGCCCTTTGAATCGTCCCGGGTTTCTTAAATAGTGAACGTCCGCTTTTGGCGTAAGCAGCCAATCACGGCGCCCCGCTTAAGTAGAGTGCCGTCTGCGCATGCGGGCCTGCTACCGAGCTTTAACCGTCCACAACTGATCTACCTTCGTCGTGTAACTCTGGCTCATCAATTCTCGGCGCATCGCCCAAGCAGGCGCTGTCGGCACACTGGCTACCCGCAGAACTCCCTTCCCCCAGCGGCCATTGATCTCATCCAAAACACTCATCACCTTGTCAGCCATCGCTGGCTGCGAATGCGCAAACAGGTCATCGGTAAACTCACCAGGCTGTCGCAGATCCATCAGCAAAACTTCCGCTTTGCTGTACCTGAAGCCTGGTCTGAAAATACGATTGACGGCTTCGGTTAATCGTTCACTTCACTCAGTCATTACTTGAATAAGTCATCTAATGGCACGAATGCAGCACCTGTTTCTGCGGCTGCCGTCACCTTGCGGTCGATGACCTCAGCGATGGGTATCCGCTGGCCTAGGGCCTTGTAGATGTCCTCTTCAGACATGCAAATCACTTTGAGTCCCTTTCCAAACGCATTAAGGCCCTCTTGAGTAAATCTGCCGTAACTAATGATTAGAGATTAGGGGCACGGGCCGGGCTCGGTAACGATTTCTAGACACCTGTCCATACCCAAAAAATTAAATCGGATTCCTTGCTCGAAGGTAGATGGCTGTTCGGTCGACACTGGCCTCGCAGTCCCAACTAACCGAAACGCAGAGGCATTCCATGATCAAGAAAACCCTTTCCTTCGCCTGGGCAGCAGGCAGTGACTCCTACCACCTGCAGAAGGCTCGCCAGAGCTTCTCTGAGCGCGACTATCTCAATGCACTGGCAGAGGCGATACATGACGTAAGACCTGACGCCTGCTTCGGCGAGGCTATGCGCCATGCCATATCTGTAGACGAGTACACTGTTGGCGTGCTGGGTGGCCAGGAGCTGGGCAGGCGGACTAGGGCAATCCTCGAAGCTCAACCTTCCGCTGTTCCTGCCCAATAATCAGAAATGGAAGAGAACATGAACGACAAAGGACAAGAGAGGCTTGGCGAAGGATTTCTGGCTCGTAAAGATCGAGCTGTTCAAAGCATCCAGGAAATTCTAGGGCTCGACAAGCAAACGTATCAAGACTGGCTCGATAGCATGACTCCGGAAGAACTTTCTACCCACGACAGTGAGGTCGGACGTTACATGGAACTCTGCACGATCATGTATGCCGAGCACATTCAGTGGTCGAGCCAGCTTCTACTGACCGCACCAGAGGTAACATCTGGGAAGGATCAATCCAGCTACATTGGCCCGTTGGGTAAATTTTTGCTAGGGGCCATCAAGGATGGAAAACCTCTCGCTCAGCATCTACGCGATGCGGCTGATCAAATTTCTAAACTGAACGGCGCTAGGCGGCGCTTCCTCGTTGAGTTGTTTGATCAGCTTCGCCCGGAGGAGCAGCGGGATTACGGCGACCTGCTAGGTGATTGCGAGGCTATGATGAGCGCCCTGCCTAACATCAAGCTCTGGGACACCCTGGAGCGGCTAGATCTGTGCTGGAAAATTCGCTACGAGGAGATAAATAAGCTCCTAGAACACGTGCCGGTCTTTAATTCCGTAGCGGAAACCAAATGGCGCCACCAACGGGTCACAGTCCAAAGCAACCATGCTGTTCGCCATATTCTTGAGGACGTCAACGAGAGTAAGGACTCGCTTGCAGCAAAGCTGTTGCTGGCAGCCATGGTTAATCGCTACCACTGGGAATTTTTAGAGCTGGAGCGTTATGAAGATATCGCTGTGCCAAGCCTGCTGAGCTTGGTCGAGAGTCTTCAAGTGGCAGGAATTGATCGAGTACCAGCCGACCTCGATGAAGATGCTTTCAGAGCCTGGCTGATGGATAGCCTTTCAGGCCCTAGCTTCGGAAAGGAGCAGACTTGGCGTCCACTGAAGACTGTGCATTTAGATCGAGTTTATGCTCAAGTAAAGTGGATTCTGAGCTGGGAGAAAATCGACTTCATAGAGCACAAGGCAAGCGAGAACGAGCTTCACAACATGTGCGCCTTGAACCTCGCTTGGAGCTACTGCACTCGCGAAAAGCATGACATCAGAATTGCTGGCATCAAGGACTACGACCTGGTGAATATGCGAGAGATCCAGAGCGGCGAGCAGGTACCGCTGACTAGGATCAAGTACCAGCAGAGACAGTTGAACACAATGCTTCGTAGCCGGCAGCATGAAGCGCTGGATTCCGAAAAGCTCAGGATGCAGACTGAAAGCAATAGGGATTTGCGCTCGCACCGGATGCAGTTCGTTCGCTCAAACTTCAAGGACACTACCTTGAGCCAGTGGAAAGCGTTGACTACCGGTGTTTTCAAAATTATTTACCCACAGCTTTGCAGGTTTTGAGTCTTATCCTGCTTCAGATTGCTTTAGCTGGGATTCGCCGGAGGCTGCCATTGAGCGGCATGGATGCAGGCCCCCTCAGGTCTGGCGCTTGACGGTTCTGCTGGCTGAAGCCCCCTCCGAGGTTACCGCGCCGGGTAATTCGCTAGGGCTCGAGACCCCGTAGGGTCAGCGCTTCTCACTGCCTGAAGGCAGCGCATTGAACCCACAATGTGGGGGGGCAAAAAACAAATCGGAAACCTTGCCTGATAGGCGGAAAAACTGCTGTTTAAATACGGTTGCCCTCGAAAAAGGAGGTGGGCAGCTGATGACTAAAAAAGAACTGAAAAAAACGCTTCTAAGCCTGGCCGTGGGGATTTTGAGTGGATACATCGTCACGCTGCTCCCGCAGCCGAGCAACCAACCGACGACCGAGCCCGACATGCATCCGCAGCTGTTGTACGTTCAGCACCAGGAGCCGGTGAATCCCGATGACCGAGTCTCGGTGACGATGCGGTGGTAGACGGTGGATGAAAATTCGGATTGGCTCCAAGCACAGCGCGAGTTCAGGCGGATCAATCTTTGTGAGGCATCCACTTTGGCTTGACTACTCGCGCACCGAAAACGAACCGTCCCATCAAGACTGTCTTGGCGCCGAGTTCCAGTGATGAGTGGTCGAATACTGGCGATAGCTCACTATGCGCCAGGATCATTTCCTCGTGCCCAGGTTGCTGGGCAATCACAGCGCCATAGCCGAAGCGACAGGTCTGGGCGTTTACAGAGCGTACCCATTCAACGTCTGGGATCTCACCATGCATTAGCCCCTCCGAGCTGTAGCGCTCACGGTATTCTTTAACTCCAAACAACATCATTTCGGGGCTTATAGGAAACTGGATCGCTATCGGCCCACCAGGGGAAATAGCATAAGGATTTTGCTTTTCAAATGGGACAGATGGGTCGTACCAAGCGACTGGATTATCGCTTGTCAGAAACGGTACGTCTGAAGTGTTGTGAATGATGGCCAAGCCAACCGTATTGAAAAGCTCCCCAATCTTGGTGATCAAGCCAGGCATCGCGTGGATGCTTTGATGAGGGTCGATGGACACGTCAATCTTGTCGAGGATGTCTTCGGAGCCAGAGGGTGGTGCAGGGATTTTTCCAATCCTCACCAGCATTTTCATAGTGTCCTTAACGGTTGCCGCCAATACTGCCTCAACTGCATCTCGTGCCGCAGGCACACGGGCTCGCTGCAGAGCCACAAATTGGATGAAGTGATCTATCTCATCGTCTATGGATTCTTTCCGAGCCAGTCTTGCGACGAGAGAGGGCCACGCGGACTCTACTTCACTAAAGATGTCCTCAAGGGTGTTATTGTCCTGGCCGCCTTCGGGCAACGGTTGCGAATAGTAATAGCGCTCAAACTGCGTTGTATCGGGCTTGGCAGGGAGCGCACGTCCAGGACTGTCCTTACGGTAAACGAGAACCTGGCCATCCTTATTCGCGAAGGCTTTTAGATATGCTTTAGGGACAAAGTGGTGGCGTTTTTTTTGCTGGATACAGTTCACTCCTCATCTGGATATCAATAAAGAACACGACACGAACGGAATGTCCCGACTGCTCAATAGCCAAGAATCAGAGTTCCTCATCTGCACCACGAACTCAGTGGTGATCAGGAACGACCAGGGTTCCGATCATGCCATCCGTTTGCTTTCTCAGGATTTCTTCGTGCTGAGAAATTGCCAGTGCGATCATCTGGATTGCAGATCTTGCTACCCGAAGCGCACGCAGTGCCTCAGCGATAAAATCTGAGTGGTTGAGATGCTCGATTTCTGGAGCTTGCCTCGCTCGCGAGGGATCTCCAAAGTCATGAAGCACTACGAATCGGTGCGTACCCGAATTCCGCAGATCCTTTTGTGAGCGGAGAATCCCATCGCTGCCATCGTAGTCATCTGCCAGTTCGGCCAAGCCGTACATCGCGTACACGCCTGCACGAATCAGTACCTCTACTTTTTTTGTGAGCGGAGTGCCTGTTTTCTTGTCTGCGGAATCTCTCCATAGCCTCCCGAAACTTACTTTGTTAGGAGCTAATCCCAGCTCGAAATAGTGGTTTGCCATTACGGCTACTTTGTCGAGCAGGTCAAGGGCAGTTCGATGTGCAAGTATGAGCGCCGAGGTATCAGGGCCGTACAGTGCATAGTCCAGAGTGTCTGCAAATTGTCCTGTCTTTGGCCATACGCTTTCGTCACTTGCACGCCATGCTAAATCTCGTGCAAGGGCAAAATCGCTCTTCAGCATATTGAACATGGCGAACAATGGCGCCGGCCTGCTGCCCACTTCTGGTTCACGCTCGAGAATTCCTGGAAGGGTAAGCCAATCGAGCTTGCCCAAGGATGGATCGACGAGTTCGACAACTGGGGCAAGTGTGAGACGTTCCTCTTCCACCCATCTGATGAATGGATTGGTGTGATGAGACCGGGATGGCGAATCGCTTAACTCACTGGCTAGTGCTTCAACCTTGGCCGCTACGCGTGCGCCGGCGTACTGAACAATTCGCTCCTTATTTCGAAGTGCCTGCTTGGCTAGCATCACTGCTTCCATGCGCGTTAACTCTGAGCAACCACCTCTTTTAAAAAGCCACATCAGATCCAATGCTGCACAGAACGCGGCGACGCCGTTCGTTGGATCAACCTTTAACGCGGAAAGGCGTGCATCATGGGCCTCAGAAAGCCGGTAGGTTTTTGCGAACAAATTAGCGATGTTCGTCCAAGCCTGTGTGCGTAAATCAGGATCGGCATCCCCGTCTTGCAAAACCCTCCAATAGCATCGTCGGGCTTCAGCTCTGTAGGCGCGGGTTTGTTCCTGATGATCTACCCACTCGGAATTATCCGCCCCACAATTTGCTGCTGCCACGAGCCCGTTTGCTAAGTTGTAGGTGATATCAGCCATCGGATATAGGCCATGAAGCTCGCGGTATAGCTCAAGGCCCTCCCCAATGGCGTCCTGGTTCCCAAGCAACGCGCCGGCATTAACCAGAGTGGCTGCACGCAGAGACATCAAATTAAAGCGATTCGGCCCATCTACAACGATTTCACGAGCTTCTCGTACTGCAAGGTTAGGGTCACAATCCACCAAGGCATTAAGGTGTGAGGAGAGCTCGCTCAACATGTGTAGTGCTTCCTTCCAAAGTGAGTAATTCGGTGATGCTGGTATGTCTCACTCATTCGCAAATGCTTCTAGGGCAGCGAGCAGCTTGGCTAGCTCACTAAGGTTGGCTGCCGTCACGATGTCATATTCTCCTCGACTACTCAGCCGATAATACGCCCGCCATCGCTAGGCGGCTGGGTTCCGACAGCCGTTCCATGTAGGTGCCACAATCAATGATCCTAGCGGGCGCACGTCCAGCCGCCTAGCCAGGTCATCTGAGACGCCTACATCGATTTAACCGATACCACTTCCACATATTTGTACTTCTTCCTGGCAGCCTTCACAGCCTCTTGCTCGGCAAGCAACGAGCTCAACGTGTCGGCCTCGTGAGTCAACTCCTGCATCTTCCCCTCAAATTCGTTCCCAACCCGGAGCGTGACCCTAAGCCTGGGCGTAAACGCTTTCGCCGCTTTCTTCTTTGCTACGGGAGCAGCTACCGGCTTCGTAAAGACAACCTCTGGCACAGGCTCCTCTACTACAGGAGCAGACACCTGCTCTTCGGGCTGAGGCGTACCGAACAGGGCACGACGCATTTCTTCTTCAGTTAATTCAGAGTTCATACAACATCTCAAAGGGCGGAGCTTAGCTCGACAATTTCTAATAGGATTGAAGCACACCCTCTGAGCCCAGATGCTCGAGAGCCATCTCTCATGGGTGACCTTCCTGCGCCATATGGAGGCGAGCCCTAGTCATCACGGAGTTCTAACAGCATGAGGCTCTTTCTTGATTGCGAGTTTACCCGGCTCTCAGCGTCAGCGAAGCTTATATCGCTGGCATTGGTGGCCGAGGATGGGCGCGAATTCTATGTGGAATTACTCGACACGTGGCTAGAAGCAGAATGCAGCGACTTCGTCGTAGAGATCGTCCTTCCGCAGCTCTGGGGCGGAAGCTATGTACTATCGATCATTGGGGCAAGGTCAGCGTTGCTCGAGTTTCTCGCGTCGTTCGACGAAGCCTTGGAGATTGTCACAGACGCTCCACAGTACGACTGGGAGCTTTTCTGCGAACTCGCATATGCCGATGGGAAATGGCCAAGGAATGTCCGGAATTACCCCACTGACGCAACCACTCTAGATGCCATAAGCGACGGGATTCCACTTCCACATCACGCTCTCCTGGATGCCCGTATCATAGCTAGCATGTTCGCCCGAGGGAGTCCAAAGAAAGGGCTGCCCTGCTAAGGCGCATGGAACCGAAGTCTGTATTGGCCAGCCACACATGCCTGTGTTGTTGCTTCGCTGATCAACGTCTTTTACCAGCACTTCTGTACAGGATATGCAAAATGAGCATCGATTGGATCAACTTCACACCCTGGACGTCATTAGGCGGAGGCGCCTTGATAGGGCTGGCGGCTAGCTTGTTCGTTCTCGCTAATGGTCGCATCGCCGGCATCAGCGGCTTGCTTGGAAGCGTGATGCAATTTGATAGTGAAGGCTGGAGCGAGAAGGCGTTGTTTCTTCTTGGCCTTTTACTTGCGCCCTTGTTGTGGGGAGCGTTGACCGTTTTGCCGGAAATAGAGATCAAGACAGAGTGGCCGGCCCTGATCATTGCGGGTCTGCTCGTCGGCGTGGGAACCCGTTACGGTTCGGGCTGTACAAGTGGTCATGGTGTTTGTGGGATCTCTCGGATGTCTCCTCGCTCCATAGTTGCGACGGTGTGTTTTATGACCGCCGGCTTTGCAACGGTGTACGTCATTCGTCATGTGCTGGGAGCTTGAAGATGATCAAGTTGACCGCATTTTTCGCAGGACTGATCTTTGGCCTGGGTCTACTCCTGGCAGGCATGGCAAACCCTGCAAAGGTATTGGCTTTTCTTGATGTCGCCGGGGCCTGGGATCCGTCACTTGCTCTGGTGATGGGAGGGGCCATCGCAGTGGCGGTTATCCCCCTGAGTTGGGCGCGCAAGAACAAGCAATCCTTGCTGGGTGCCCGCATGCAGTTACCCGTAAAGCGGGAGCTAGACCCCCGCTTGATTGGCGGCAGTCTAGTGTTCGGTGTTGGTTGGGGAATTGCGGGTATTTGTCCTGGGCCGGCTGTAGCTATTCTGCTAACAGGTCGCTGGCAAATAATCATTTTCGTATTGGCTATGTTGGCTGGTATGTATCTGTTCTCTGTACTAGAAAGCCGACGCATGTGATCAGATGATAACCATGGACGCAAATGACGGAAACACTGTCCGATACCTGCAGCCCCTGAATGGAGCATGAAGTGTGAGCTGCTGAATCCTAGCTATAGTCGTCATGCCGAGATAAAGGAAAACTAGGACATTTGCGTGGCAAGCAGTTGCTCCATAAAGGTTTACGTGCAATCCACCTCAATTCCTCGTTCATGGCTGTCCTCCACGGACAATCCGCGCACGCCAATCACGTCCTCTCTAGCCCGCCGTTCACCGGCAGGCTGTAGGGTAAATTGAAGCTGGAATTTGAGGGTGATGCCAGCGGCGGTCAGTGCGCTGTATAAGGACAGAGGCGCAGCGCAAGCGAGTCGTGCGACTCGAAACTGACAATGCATAATAATCGAGTAGTGCCATGAAAAAAAACATCACCATGAGCATCACCTTCAACTCCGGGTAAGCGAACTTGCACAGTTGTTTAACTCGATGGATCCGACACCTTTCCTTAACAAGGATCTTGATCGCGAGGCTGAAGCGTTCATCGAGACCTGGGCAGCAGAGTTTCCGTCGGACAGCCTGCTTCGTATCACAATCCACCTTGAGCACCTGCCAGCAGAAGGCGATCCAAGTGCGATCATGGTCGATGCAATCCACAACTACTTTGATCATAAAGCAGGTCTCGTACGCAGTGAGTTGAAACGCCTCCTTCGAGAGGGCCGCATTAGCCTGTTGATCGGCATCGGTTTTGTTACCCTTTGCCTTATCGCAGTCGATGTCATCGGCCAACTTAGTGCTAGCGCCGTAGTCGGCATAGCGCGCGAAAGTCTGATGATCGTTGGCTGGGTGGCAATGTGGCGACCGCTGCAGATTTTTCTATATGACTGGTGGCCGCTTTTAAGATCGATTCGTGTCTACAAAGCTATAAGCCATGCACATGTTCGAGTAGTGCAGGGCAAATAATGCCTACCGCAAGCCGCAATAGGTGTGGGCCCTATGGGACGTTCTCAATTGAGCCAAGTCGGCGGTATAGGCACTTGCGTCTGCAAGCGATGGAGAGACTCCCAGCCGAGCGAGCCCATGACCACCAGCAAAGTTACGACATGGATAAAGCTGGCGAGGATCGAGCCACGCCGCGAGCCGTAGATATGCCGCTCATTCGGTAGTAGTCGGGTACTGCCAGTGTAGCCAGGCCAGAAGCGGCAAGAAGCTCGCAGCGACTTGCGAATCTCCTCCCTCGCTTCATCAGCGCTCTCCCATCGGCCCATTTCACCCGCTTACCCGGCTCCAGCATCCTCAACATATGAGCTAGATCAGTTGGATTTAAACCTGAGTCGCTATACTCGCCGTCCAGCACCGACCTAAGGTTTCCCCGTGACTCATTCGCTCAGTGGCCAGCTAGATGTAGTCATTATCGGTGGGGGGCAGTCAGCCTTGGCGGTAGCGTATTTCCTACGCCGAACCCAACTTTCATTCGTTATCCTCGATGCGGAGGAAGAACCCGGTGGTGCGTGGCGGCACGGCTGGAACTCGTTACGTTTATTCTCGCCGTCCACCTGGAGTTCGATCCCTGGCTGGATGATGCCGCCCGCGCAAGAGGGTTACCCCACACGAAATCATGTGGTCGACTATCTCAACCAATATGAGCAGCGTTACCAA
This sequence comes from Pseudomonas sp. BF-B-15, assembly GCF_019946675.1. Classification (NCBI taxonomy): domain Bacteria; kingdom Pseudomonadati; phylum Pseudomonadota; class Gammaproteobacteria; order Pseudomonadales; family Pseudomonadaceae; genus Pseudomonas; species Pseudomonas sp. BF-B-15. Next base: position 60,047 of record NZ_JAGYFZ010000007.1, on the reverse strand, counting down.
TTTTCGGTTGAACGCCCGGTTCGGGTCGTTTCTGTGGAACGTCTAGAGTCTGGCTTACGAGTACGTTCTGACGACAGGTATTGGGATGCCAGGTTTGTAATCAGCGCTACCGGCACCTGGAGCAATCCGTATATCCCTCGCTACCCTGATGCCGAGTTATTCGCCGGTCGGCAATTGCACTCCGCGAACTATGTCGATGCACAAGCGTTTGCTGGCAAGAAGGTTTTGGTGGTGGGTGGCGGTAATTCAGGGGCACAGATTCTGGCCGAGGTGTCCAAAGTCGCCGAGACCACTTGGGTAACCCCTACTGAACCGGTGTTTTTGCCTGACGAAGTGGATGGACGGGTACTATTCGAGCGTGCCACTCAGCGCTTGAAAGCTCAGCAGGACGGGCGTGTCATTGACCAGCCCGTCGGCGGGTTGGGGGACATTGTAATGGTGCCGCCAGTTGTAGAAGCCCGTGAGCGTGCAGCTCTCAAATCTGTACGCCCTTTTGAACGTTTCACTCGCGATGGCGTGATTTGGGCCGATGGATCTGAATCTGCCGTGGATGTGGTGATCTGGTGTACCGGATTCAGACCAGCCCTACAGCATCTGGATTCACTGGGGGTGATCAACACCGAGGGCCGCGTTGAGGTCGAAGGTACACACTCGACCGAAGAGCCAAGACTATGGCTGGTCGGTTACGGCGAGTGGACAGGTTCGGCTTCCGCCACTTTGATCGGTGTAACACGAACAGCAAGGAGCACAGTCAGTGAGATCGTGGCCTTTCTCGCTGATCAGTCCACCTGAGGCGGACTACAGTCGGCCTTGGTATATACCGCTGACTGTTGAGGGGGGGGCCTTGCTGGATACCTTCCGCTGAAGCATATAGCTGGATACTGACCATGCAGTCGTTTAGAGGATCACTCCGTCCTGCCTGACGGCTTCATATCGCCTGGACATGCCTGGGTAAGGCGATAGAGATCAGGGCAGCCAGCAACACGAAGGCCGAGGAAACCCACAAACAAGCCTCCAATCCGTAACTCTGATAAATCCAGCCGGACAGCACGGTTCCGAGCAATCGGCCCAAGGCGTTGGACATGTAGTAGAAACCCACATCCAGCGATACCCCGTCTTCTTTGGCATACGAGACGATGAGATAGCTGTGCAGCGAGGAATTCACCGCGAACAGCACGCCGAACACCATTAACCCACCCAGCAGCACAACGTGAGGCGACCCACCCGCCGAGAGACCGAGAGCGATTGCAGCAGGCAGACCTGCCAGCAATGCCGCCCAAACAAAGGCAGCCCGCCCATCCGGGACGTGGCCGCGCTTCTTTCCGGTGATGTTCGGGGCCAACGACTGGACGATGCCATAACCGATGACCCAGGCCGCCAAGAAGCCACCAACCATCCAGAAGTCCCAACCAAACACCGTGCTCAGGTAGACCGGCAACGCCACTACGAACCACACGTCTCGGGCACCAAAGAGGAACATTCGCGCCGCCGAGAGGATGTTGATCGCCTTGCTCTTGGAGAGGATGTCGCGGAACTTCGGTTTAGCCTTGGCTTTGCCCAGATCCTTCTTCAGCAGGAACAGGCTGGCTATCCATATCAGCGCCAGAGTTGCGGCCATCGCCAGCACGGCAACCGTGAAGCCCAGCAATGCCAGCAGCGCACCGCCCAGGAAGAAACCCACGCCTTTGAGCGCGTTCTTCGAGCCGGTGAGAATTGCCACCCACTGGTAAAGGGTGCCTTGCTGGTTGTCGGGCACCAGCAGCTTGATGGAGCTCTTCGCACTCATCTTGTTGAGGTCTTTGGCAATACCCGACAGCGCCTGGGCCCCCATCACCCAAGGGATGGTCAGCCAGGCGGCGGGCACAGTCAGCATCAACAAGGCTGCCACCTGTAAGCCCAAACCAATGTTCATGGTGCGATTCAGGCCTAGACGGGCCCCCAGGTAACCGCCCACTAAATTGGTAATGACGCCGAAGATTTCGTAGAACAGAAACAGGAACGCAATCTGTAACGGGCTGTAGCCCAACGCATGGAAGTGCAACACAACCAACATGCGTAGCGCACCGTCGGTGAGGGTAAAGGCCCAGTAATTGCCGGTCACCAACAGGTACTGGCGCACTTGCGGAGAAAGAGCTGACAACGCGTTCATGACCTCTCCCTGTTAATCGGCCAAACTGACCAGTTTGGCCAACTCAACAGCGCGGTTGGCGTAACCCCATTCGTTGTCGTACCAGGCATAGATCTTCACTTGAGTGCCATTGATCACCATCGTCGACAGCGCATCGATGATCGATGAGCGCGGGTCGGTGCGGTAGTCGATGGACACCAGTGGGCGAACTTCATAGCCCAGGATATTTTTCAGTGGGCCTTCTGCCGCCGCCTTGAGCAACGCATTAACCTCGTCCACTGAGGTGGCGCGCTCCACTTCGAACACACAATCGGTGAGCGAGGCGTTGGCCAGCGGGACGCGCACCGCGTGACCATTCAGGCGGCCACGCAGTTCGGGGAAGATTTCCGCAATGGCGGTGGCCGAGCCGGTGCTGGTCGGGATGAGGCTCATGCCCGAGGCACGGGCACGGCGAAGATCCTTGTGCGGCTGATCGAGGATGCTCTGGGTGTTGGTCAGGTCGTGAATCGTGGTGATCGAGCCGTGGCGAATGCCCAGATTCTCGTGGATCACTTTGACGACCGGGGCCAGGCAATTGGTGGTGCAGGAGGCAGCGGTCACAATACGGTGCTGCGCCGGGTCGAATAGGTGTTGGTTAACGCCCATCACCACGTTCAAGGCGCCTTGCTCCTTAACCGGCGCACAGACCACCACACGCTTAACGCCTTGATCCAGGTAGGCCTGCAACACTGCCACAGTCTTCATCTTGCCGCTGGCCTCGATCACCAAATCGCAACCCGACCAGTCGGTGTCGGCAATCGCTTTGTTCGCGCTGACCTTGATGCGCTTGCCGCCAATCACTACATGATCGCCTTCTGCGCTGGCTTCGCTGTGCCAACGACCATGCACAGAGTCGAAGTTGATCAGGTGCGCATGGGTTACTGCATCGCCTGCCGGGTCGTTGATTTGCACGAACTCGAACTCTGGCCAGCTCCAGGCTGCACGCAGGGCGAGACGACCGATGCGACCGAAACCGTTAATACCAACTTTGATAGTCATGTTGTTTTGCTCTGTATCTGTCGTCAGTGGGAGTTCGACTCAGAGTCAAACTGGCCGATGTATTCAATATGGGCAGGATGCTGGATAGCGCGAGGACGCAACGACTGAACGTCACGGATGGCATCGTTGAATGGCACACCGCTCTCGATTAACAGTTGCGCCGCAATCAAGCCGGTACGGCCCGAACCACCCTTGCAATGGATGGCAATGGTTTTCCCTTCGTTCAGCAGCTGCTTAAGTCGTGAATTGTGCTGTTCCCATGCGGTTTTGAATGCTTCGCCAGGAGCTTGATCATCGTCCACTGGCAGGTGAAACCACTCGATGCCGAGCATTTGGCACTCTTCGGGCAGCAGGTCGATCTCGTTCTGAAGCAACTCCTCGGTCGGCATCAGAGTCAGCAGCGCCGATGCACCTGCTGCCTTAAGGGTTTGCAGCGCCTCGAAAGGTAGGGTGCCCTTGGTGCCGGGGCACGGGGTGAAGATCAATTGGCCACTGAACTGTGCCAGGGGTAGTACGGAATATGGGTGTTGTTGCACGGCGAAATACCCTCAAATGGAGCGCTGATTAACACGTTTCATGAGTTCTTCCGCCGATTCCTTACGCTCGGAATAGCGGTCGACCAGATAGTCCTGCCGCTCACGCAGCAGCAAAGTGAATTTCACCAGCTCTTCCATCACGTCCACGACACGGTCGTAGAATGCGGAGGGCTTCATCCGCCCGGCCTCATCGAACTCCAGGTAGGCCTTCGGCACCGAGGACTGGTTGGGAATGGTGAACATACGCATCCAGCGACCCAGCACACGCAGCTGGTTGACCACGTTGAAGGATTGCGAGCCACCACAGACCTGCATCACCGCCAGCGTCTTACCCTGGGTTGGGCGCACCGCGCCCATGGTCAACGGAATCCAGTCGATCTGCGCTTTGAACACCGCGCTCATCGAGCCGTGGCGCTCTGGGGAACACCAGACCTGACCTTCTGACCAGAGCACCAGTTCGCGTAGTTCTTGCACTTTGGGGTGGCTGTCCGGCACGACATCTGGTAACGGCAGCTCAGATGGATTGAAGATGCGTGTTTCTGCGCCGAAGTGCTGCAGCAGGCGCGCAGCTTCTTCAGTCAGCAGGCGGCTGAACGAACGCTCGCGAGTCGAACCGTAGAGCAGCAGGATGCGCGGCTTGTGCGTGGCCGACAACGTACTGCCGAGCTTATCGAGTTTCGGCAGATCAACCAGTTCGGCATCGAGGTTGGGGATCAGTTCTTCAGTCATAGATTTATTCCTGTGTGAGGGCGCCTTTGGGTTGATCGAACCAGCGGCGTTTCAGCCAGAGGGCCACGCCAACCAGGGAGATCAACACCGGCACTTCCACCAGTGGGCCAATCACCGTGGCGAAGGCCACCGGTGAGGCGAGACCGAAAGTCGCGATGGCCACGGCTATGGCCAGCTCGAAGTTGTTGCTGGCAGCGGTAAAGGCCAGCGCGGTAGTGCGTGGATAGTCAGCGCGGAGCAGCTTGCCCATCCAAAAGCTGATGAAGAACATCACCACGAAGTAGATAGTCAGCGGGATAGCGATACGCAGCACATCCAGCGGAAGCTGCAACACCATGTCGCCCTTGAGGCTGAACATCGCCACGATGGTCAGGAGCAGCGCGACCAGCGTCAGGGGGCTGATACGCGGAATGAAGCGTTGGCTGTACCAGGTCTCGCCTTTGCGACTGATGAGGATCTTGCGCGTAAGGAAACCAGCCAGGAATGGGATGCCCAGGTAGATCAGCACGGACTCGGCGATGCTGACAAAGTTGGTGTCAATTACGCTGCCCTGTAGACCGAACAATGGCGGCAGCAGACCAAGGAAGATCCATGCATACACACTGAAGAACAGGATCTGGAAGATGCTGTTGAAGGCAACCAACCCAGCGACGTATTGGTTGTTGCCACCCGCGATCTGATTCCACACCAGCACCATGGCGATGCAGCGAGCCAAACCGATGAGGATCAGGCCGGTCATGTACTCCGGCCTGTCAGCGAGAAAGACGATGGCCAGTACGAACATCAGCACTGGGCCAATCACCCAGTTTTGGATCAACGATAGCGCCAAGATGCGCTTGTCCTTGAACACCTCCGGCAGCTCTTCGTACCTGACCTTGGCCAACGGCGGATACATCATCACAATCAGGCCGATGGCAATCGGGATGTTGGTCGAACCCACCGAAAGACTGTTAAGCCAGGCCGGCAGCCCCTCGAACAGACTGCCCAAGCTGACACCAATCGCCATGGCGAGAAAGATCCAGACCGTCAGATAGCGATCCAAAAAAGAAAGACGGCTTTTACTCATCGTCATGTCTCCAGTGTCAGAGGGTGCCGATCAGGGCCAGCTCGGCCTTGAGTTGTTCGGCACTTAACCGCTTGAGCGGTAAAGCGAGGAAGGCTTCGATTCGGGTTCTGATCTGCTCCAGAGTGGCTTCGAAAGCCGCCTCGATCTCTTCTTGAGTCCCTTGATATTCCGAAGGGTCTGCCAAGCCCCAATGGGCCTTGGTGGCCGGCCCGAAAAACACCGGGCAGGCTTCGCCGGCAGCCTTGTCACACACCGTGATGACGAAATCAGGCGCCAGGTTCTCGTAGACATCACTGGACTTGCTATAGAGCCCTGCGGGCGAGATTTCAGCCTTATCCAACGTTTTCAGACTCAGCGGGTGCACTTCACCCTTCGGCTGGCTGCCGGCGCTGTAGGCGTGCATATCCGTCGGAGCCAAATGATTGAACATGGCTTCACAAAGAATGCTGCGGCAGCTGTTTGCGGTGCACAGAAACAGAATCTTCATCAGGCTATCTCGTAAAGACCGAGCGCTGCTCGGGCAGGCGTTAACTCAGCAGCAAGCGGCTAGGCGCTGAGGGCGATCCCCCATCACGTCGAGGCGTTTGGCGTCGGTACTGAGCCAATGCTGATTGGCGTCAAGAGTGGTTTTCAGTACGGCGATCACCCAGTCCGGCAGACTGGGATGCAGGCGGTAATACACCCACTGACCTTGCCGACGATCCTCCAGCAAACCGCAATTGCGCAGTTGCGCCAGGTGGCGGGAAACCTTCGGCTGGCTCTCATCGAGTGCGCAGGTCAGTTCGCAAACACACAGCTCTTCCTCACGGGTGATGAGCAACATCAGGCGAATGCGGGTTTCGTCGGCCAGGCATTTGAATACGGTGGTCGGTGTCAGATGGTCAGCCATAGGGGTCTCAACGTTTGTTTTTCACCAACACGAACATCTTGATGCGTTCATGGATCTCGTGAAGGGTGTGACGAAATGCATCATGTTTGGTGCTAGTGACCGGGTCTTCAAAGTTCCAGGCCAGCACCTCTCCGGCGCCTGGAAGGGCATGACATTCCAGAGACGATTTATCGCACAGCGTGATGACGTAATCGAAACGCTCTCCCGCAAACTCATCGATAGACTTGCTGTGCAACCCTTCGGTACTTACACCCAGGTGCTGAAGTGATCCCAAGGTGCGGGGATCAATCTCGCCGGGCGCAGTACCTGCACTGAAGGCTTCGAATTGCTCTGAATCAGTGTGGCGCAGCAGCGCTTCAGCAAGCTGCGAGCGGGCAGCATTAGCCACACAAACAAACAGCACGCGGGTCTTATCGGTCATCGCCAAGTCTCGAATTGGATATGGTTTTACGAATATACGATTTTCCGAATATTCAGTAAAGCAGCAAGACTGGTGACTCCACAAAATAGCCAATTTCAGACCAGAGACGCCCATAAGCCTCAGTCTGATCGCATTCAATGGCTTGTCTCCGGCTATTTAACATCTGATTACTCGCATATCCGTATTTGGTAATTAATCTGTCATCGTTGTCGCGTTAGGCTCTCCCGCACCGCAACCTCAAACATGAGCCTTGCGCTGAACAAACTGACCCTGCCTATTCTCGGCTGAAGGGGCAACGCCATCCTTCAAACGGGACTTTACATGTGCATCAACATGCACATATATTCTCGGTATGAACGTCACCACCAACCGATCACAAGCCATTGAGTCTGCCATTGAGTCTCTCGATGGTGCATTTTTCAAAGCCCTCTGCGAGCCGCCAAGAGTCGCGGTGCTAAAGCGCGTGATGCAATTGGGCCGAGCAGATGTGACCGCGATTGCGGCGGATCTACCCCAGGAGCGTTCGGTGGTATCTCGTCATCTTCAGGTGCTGCTGGATGCCGGGATCGTGCGCGCCACTAAGGTGGGACGTCAGATGTTCTATGAGGTGGACGGCCCAGCCATCGTCAAGCGACTGGAGGACATCCTCCATCACACCAAGAGCATTGCTTTATTGTGCTGCCCAGGTGGGTCTCGCTGATTTTTTCTTACCTTAAAATGTGTATAGGTGCGCACACATGAACGCAATAGATCACCCATTCGATGTTGTCGTAGTAGGCGCAGGGCAGGCAGGACTGGCCTGTGGCTGGCATTTGAAACAGCAGGGACTCGATTTCCTGATCCTGGATGAACAGCAGCAACCAGGTGGCAACTGGCGTAATTACTACGACAGCCTCGAACTGTTCTCTCCGGCAGCCTACTCCTCTCTACCGGGACTGCCGTTTCCTGGAGAACCGGGGCGCTACCCCTCCCGCGATGAAGTAGTGCGCTACCTGGAGCAGTACGCCAGCTTCTTCCAGTTGCCGATTCTTTCGGGGATACAGGTCATAAAGGTGGATGAGGAAGCTGGGGGGTTCCAGATAGTGGCTGCCAATGGGCAGCGCTTCTTTACCAGGGCGCTGATCGTGGCATCGGGGGCATTCAGTCGTCCCTATACACCGGACATTCCTGGGCTCGAAAGCTTCCAAGGTGTTCGCCTTCACAGTGCCGAGTATCGGAATGTGGAAATGCTCCGTGGTCAACGCATTGTAGTGATTGGAGCGGCGAACTCGGCGGTGCAGATTGCTTACGAGCTAGCCAAGGTGGCCGAGGTCACGCTTGCCACGCGCGAGGCGATTCGATTCTTTCCGCAGAAGCTGCTCGGCGCAGATTTCCACGCCTGGCTGAAATGGACAGGCCTGGAAAGAACCCGCTGGCTCAATGACCAGAGCACTCCGGTACTGGATGACGGTACTTACAAAAAGGCACTGAAGTCAGGACTTTTCAACCAGCGGTCGATGTTCGGGCAAGTAACCCCAACCGGAGTTGTTTGGACGGATGGTCACCACGAAGCCGTTGATTGCCTAATCTTCGCCACTGGTTTCCGCCCAAATATTTCCTTTCTAGAAGACCTCGCGGTGACGGATGATCGAGGGCGATTAATGCAGCGCGATGGACGAGCACTGCACATCCCAGGCCTGTACTTTATGGGGTTACCAAAGCAGCGCAATTTCGCCTCAGCAACTCTCAGAGGTGTAGGGCCTGACGCTGAAGTCATCCTTCCACATTTGCTACGCCATCTGCGCATCACGGGTAAAAAAATGTTGATAGTCGCGCAGCGATGAGCAACTAAAGCAATGATGCACGCCTACCTGGTCGGCGCCACATCCTTAGCCTTATCCGCAACGGTGCAACAACTTGATTCGCAGCAACCAGGTCTTGCCGCTCGGTCGCAGCACTCAGAATCATCGAACTGCGTGCTACACACACCTGTCTCTGGCAAGACCAATTCAACTCGCTTGGCCGCATCCCAATCACCGGCCAGCGCCGCTACCACCGAACGCACCTGTTCATAGCCTGTCAGGAGGAGGAAGGTCGGGGCGCGGCCATAGCTCTTCATTCCTACGATGAAGATCCCTTCATCAGGATGAGCCAGCTCGACGGCACCATGTGGACGAACAGTGCCGCAACTATGCTCATTCGGATCAATCAGCGGAGCAAGATGAATGGGGCTTTGAGTCGCTGAATCTAGCGCCAAGCGCAGTTCGGCAAGTAGTCCCAATTCAGGTCGGAAACCCGTTGCGACCACGATTTCATCCGCAACCGGGAGAGCATGGCCGTCCGCCTCGACAACGATGCCATTGATAGATGCACTAACCTTGTCGATGGCGATGTCAGTGAACAGCTCAATGGCCCCATCGTTCAACAGTTGGCGAACCCTCTGTCCTAACTTTCCTCGTTCCTCCAGCTTGTCGTTTGCCCCACCACCCAATATGCGATCCAAAGATGCGCCACGAATCACCCAATAGATCTTCGTGCGGGGCTCCTGCTGGGCAAGCCGAGTCAAATCTTGCAAGACATTGAACGCCGAATGGCCGCTGCCAACCACCATGACTCGCCGATTTGCATAGCGTTGCCGCTCACTATGAAGCACTTCGGGAATGCCGTAAGCGATGCGATCAGCCAGGCCCTTCTCGCCCAAGGCAGGAATACCATGTGCCCCCATCCAATTTGGCGAGCGGAACGTACCGGATGCATCTATGACTGCACTGGCGAGCACATCCTTTTCGCCCTCTTGTGTCCTGACCCGTAGCAGAAATGATGCGGCTGCACGGTTCTTCGTCTTCATGACGTCCTGGCCGAACCGAGTCACCGCCAGGACTTCGGTGTTCAGGCACAGGTACCTATTCACGGATGGCAGCGCTGCAAGTGGATATACGTACTCATCCAGCAGTTCACGTCCGGTGGGATAAACGTCTTCAGCGGGCGCCACCCATCCTTGGGCCGTGAGCAGCGTGGCAGCCTGCTTGTCGACGTTGAACCCCCATGGAGAGAACATCCGCACGTGCGCCCAGTTTTCGATGCTAGCCCCTGCGCTGGGCCCCGCTTCAAAGATCAAAGGTGTCAGCCCCCTCGCGATGAGATGGCAGGCAGCAGCCAGCCCCACAGGGCCGGCACCAATGATGGCAACAGGAAGTTTACTGTCCATGACTGACTCCTCGCTTCAGTGCGGCTGATTAACAGGAATTAGGTGCTCAACGATCACACAATCAAGCCACTGACCTTCAAGGCATGCATGTTTTTCGTACACACCTACCTCCCGAAACCCACACGAACGACACAACGCCAAACTGGCCGTGTTAAAGGTGAAAATGCGTGATAGCACCTTCCAGAAACCTCGGGTTTTGGCCTCATCCAGTAGCGCTTGAAGCAAAACTTTTCCTAGTCCTTGGCCTCGAATGCTCCGATCCAGGTAGATCGAAAAATCTGCGATACCGTCGTAACAGGTACGGGAACGGTAACTACTCAAACCTGCCCAAGCGACCACCTCATCCGCATCGTTAACCATAACCAAGGTCGGATAGCGCTCCATCAAGGCAATGCGCTCAAGCATGTCATTTGGCCCGCGCAACGTGGTCTCGAATGTAGAGCTTCGCTCCGCAATACCCTGGTTGTAGATGCCAGCTATCGACGCAGCGTCCCTGACTTCGGCGAATCGAATGTGCATGCTTGAACCCATCCAGTTGGTAGTAACAACATTTCAGATAAAAAAGGGGTTTACCTTTTATTTCATTTCGGGCACCGACGGGCAGCAGCCACTGACCAGGCCACAGCGAATCTCAGTCGCCCTAGTGATCTGCTTCAGCAAGCTCAACGCGCCTTGCCGCGCTTCGGGTGACAACTGCTCGATCATTGCCCGCTCTTCAGCGATCAGGTCAGCGCGGATCTTCTGGTAAAGCTCATGACCAGATTCAGTAACCTCAACCTGCACTGCACGACGATCCTCACAGTCCTCCACCCGCGACACATAACCCTTGCGCTCAAGCGTATCGACCACCCGGCTTGCAGTGCTTTTATCCAGAAACATCTCTTCTGCCAGCGCTTGCAGGCGGAGTCGGCCCATTTTGACCAGAGTCTCGATGGCATAGCATTGCGTGACCGAAACGTCGTAGCAGCAGATGCGATCCCGGTCGCGGAACTGATACACCCGGACGAGCTGGTTCAAGGCTTCGTACAGATCTTCGGAATCCTGAGTCAGCTGGTCTTTTTTTCGCTTTGCCATGGCCATCACAAATTAGTTGTTAGGTGCAACGATAATCTTGGTTTCAGGAAACGGTCAACCACTTCTTCATTTTGGTTGACGATGCTGTACAGGCCTCGCTAATTTGTTGCATCTAACAACTAAAATAGGCTCGCACCTTGTGAGTTATCCAATCAGCAGACAGGGCACAGTCAATCGAGTTGGGCTGGTCTGGGCGATGGGCATCGCACAGATACTCGCGTGGAGTACAACGTACTACTTGCCCGCAGTCCTCGCGACGCCGATTGCACGAGAGATGGGATGGTCGATTACCAGCACCGTGGCCGGACTTTCATGGGGTTTGTTGGTTGCAGGGGCTTGTTCTCCCATGGTTGGGAGGCAGATAGATCGGCACGGTGGCCGCCCCGTCCTGGCAACCAGTTCGATATTGATGGCACTGGGGCTGCTGCTGATGGGTGTGGCTAGCAACCTGGTCATCTACTACGTGGCCTGGACATTCATTGGCGCCGCCATGGCTGCCGGCCTGTATGACGCCGCATTCTCGACTCTTGGACGTCTATTTGGGGACAGCGCGCGCACTTCGATGACCGGACTCACTCTTCTGGGTGGGTTCGCCAGCACTTTGGGCTGGCCACTGATCGCTGGCCTAGAACATCAGATTGGCTGGAGATATAGCTGCGTCACGTTAGCCGCAGCTCATCTGGTCGTAGGATTACCGATTCATCTCTTGTTGATTCCAAAGAGTGAGTGCATCCCTAGCAGGGCGGCAGTTCCTACACACGCCTCTTCCGCCGCCACCGCCCATGACACAAAATCGGGTAATCGCCTCTTTCTGCTGTTGGCAGCGCTACTGACACTCCAGTCGCTGGTGATCTCTTCAATTTCTGTCCATTTGCTTGATGTGCTGAAACTGCTCGGCATCGCTACAGCCACCGCACTGGCCATCGGCATGATGATAGGGCCATCTCAAGTCGTAGCCCGGCTTGCAGAGCTCTCCCTTGGGCGAAACTTGCATCCGACCACATCTGCCAAGGCGGCGATATTGCTAAGCGGGATAGGAATCGGGCTGCTGATACCGGCTATTCCATGGCTGGCATTCATTGCGATGGCGCTATACGGCGCTGGAAATGGGATTCTGACCATCGCCCGTGGGACATTACCACTGACTCTTTTTGGGCAAGATGGCTACGGTACTCGCATGGGCTTATTGGCCCGCCCAATGCTGGTCGCACAAGCAGTAGGCCCTGTAGCAGCGGCTGTGATTCTGGACAAACTAGGCTCAACACCTTTGCTCGTTGTGATGTGCACTCTAGCGACGGCAAGCCTTATCGCGAGCTTCGGTCTTCCTTCGAAATAGATGGTTGACTCCAGAGAAGGCCACGATCACATCGCAGTGCCCGGTATGGAAACTTCTCACAACCATCTAATTACCTGGTTAGGCGACTCGCTGAAGTACCTGGGTCGAAAAAATCTATTGGTTACCCGACCTACCCGACCTACCCGGCCACTCGGGACAGGTCGAGGCCAAGCTGAGCATGAATAGGAGTGAAATGGCCTGCTTGGGCCGGAGTACGGCATTCGATCTACATTCCCAGCTCAGCCTCAAGCCGGGCCCCCTTCAAACTGGGCGGAAGCTTTCCGACCGGCATGGCCTGCAATAACCCATGTGCAAGATGCTCGGCGTGAGCGGAATAGATCGCGATCCTGCCTGACTCAACCGGCCTGTAAGGCACTACCGCGCCGACAGCGATTTGAGCAATTCTCAGTAAATTCAGCACGTCACCACCGACGTAGTCGCTGTCCAGATACTCGACAGTAGTGCGGGCGGGTGGCCGGGTTATTGTCCATAGTTCGACCACCACTTGATGGAGATCTATGGGGCCAAGGTGTTCCAGAGCAGCCTTCCACAGCAGTCCCTCCTGTGACATTTTCAGTCGGGTGCTGGTCATTTAGAGGTCATTCGGAAATCACGGATGTTCGGGTGTGGTTGTTTTCAGATATCTGCGAACGGTAGTTTTCGACAGCCCCAATGCTTCCGAAATCTCGGCCACGGATACTCCTTCGTTGTTCAGACGATTAGCCTCTGCAGCCTTGTCCGCCGCCCCGGATCGAGGTGGTCGGCCAGGTGGTAGCTTCCCAGCACGTGACAACGACTCCATCTCAGAATCGACGCCATCTCTTTTAATCTTATTCAACTGCTTGTTTAGACGCTTCAGCCCTTCCCGGAATGGTTCATTGGACTGCAGAGAGGTCGCCATGAGGATCAACGAAGCCGCCTCTACCTCCAGTAGCGCTGCTAGCCGAATGAGGACGTCAATCGTGATATTTACTTCCCCACGCTCTATCTGGCCCCAGTAGGAACGGTCGATGCTGATCAGGTTTTCTTGAGATAGGCCTTTTCTTCTACGCACGGCGCGTACCACTACAGCTAGTGCTTCTGCCGCCTCCATGACTTTTCCTCAAGTAAATCGAGGATAAAGCCATATTGCGACGCACCATAACACGGGCTATGATCCGTATTACGGTGCGCGCCGAGGTCTAAGGTCGGCCTTCCATGATTTAGATCGTCGCAAATAGCGCAACGCAGCACGCGTGCGGGAGGCCTATCCGCACGACGGCGAACGGCAACAAACAGGATTGAATTGTCAATTTCCTGGTTATTAATCAAAGGACACCCTATGGCTAGCGTCGAAGAACCCGACTTTATGAAAGGGCCACGGACGCCTCTTGAAGGCCTGTCGAGCAGCTCAGAAGCACGAGCGCTGGTGAGCCAACGCTTCCCCGGAAAGCCGTACTGCTTGATCACGGACTGGACAATATTTCGCATCGAAGTCACTCCCGACGAACTCTCCAAGGTTCATGCAGCGGGTCAGCTCCCAATGATCGTGTTTGCTCACAATGTGGTCGAGGACAGTCAGGGACGTTTTCAGCAAGGCGACTGGGTTCGCTCAAGCATGTGCACCAATTTCAACGACGGTGTCGTGTTCGAAACCAGAAACACCATTTACGCCTTGATCGGCCCAGGTCATGAACAACCTGCGAGCCTGAAGACTATTTTTTCCTTCTTCTAATCTGCGCTCTGTAACGCGGCCTCTTGAGACCCAAGGACATACGATGTTTAGAACACACGACGACGACATGCTCGGTCTACCGGGCATGTTTGGCGAAGGTCAATGCCATTGGCAGAAGGTATCCAGAGTGCTACGAACCCATTGGTATCACGTGACCGTCCAAGCAAAGTACCAAGACAAAATCACCGAAGCGGCGCTGATGGTCGACAACGAAAATCGGCTACAGCAAATTTTGATTGCCCAAGACGCCGAGACCATCGTCACCGATGTTCAGGTAGTCACGCCGGCCCACATGAATGGCACAAAAGGTTGGCGCATGGAAACTCTGACCAAGGTGACACTTGGTGAAGACGAGAACGAGGGCGTGGTGTGTCTAGTGGAAGTAGAGACAGGCTCCACATACCACAGCTCCCACAACCCTGCTTTCCAAAGTAACTTGCTGACCAATCTCAGCCCGATTTTTCAAGCGGGCATGATCCGCGCAGCCTGAAATCCATCAGGTTTTCGGCACGGCATCAGCTTGGTTGATTCCGTGTCGAACTCCTAGTCGCGCCATACGAGCGGTCAAAGGAACGCAATTATGCCGAACACGATTGAAGTAAGTTTTCACGTAAAGCGCCATACAGATTTCGAACTTATGCGAATCATCAAAGCTCAGGGGCAAGGGTTTGACGAGCCCGTTACCGCCTACCTCTGCGGAGTCGCCATCAGGGCGCGCACTGGCATCGGTGTGGTTTTTGGCCACAAACGCGAAGACCAGTACGGTCGGTTCGGCGATGGTCATTTAATCCGAACTTCAGACGTTATTAAGGCTGAACGCGAGGGACGATTTTGGGTGCTGACAACAGTGAACTCACGGTACGTAGTTGCGACTTTTCAGCGAGGGAACGGTCGCTCAACCCTCCGTGAGTTCCTGCGTCTTTCACGGGGGCACCACCATTTGCCCCCCCACGTGCTGCAGTGATGGTCGTGTTTTTCTTCGCCATGGATGAAGCTTCCTGAGTAACTCCAAGGTGGTGTCATGATCGTCAAGGCAGGCGAAATCATCTGCATAGCCTCGGGCATTTTCGAAGGGTACGACCGCGCCGGGCCATTTGTCGCTACGCAGGACTTCGACCTCGATTCATTCGTTACAGAGGTAATGAAGCCGCTGACCGAGAGATGGGAGGTGTCGAGCTTGTTATCGGAAATACCAAGGATGCTTTTCGAATGCGGATTCATCACCAAGTTACCTTGTCGGAACATTCACCTGGGAGCGATGGGCGAAGTCGACATTCGGGAGGTGCAGGAAGACTTCTGATGACGACGCTTCAAGCATTTGACTAAAGCGTCATGATGGTAGCGATAGGGCTGAGATGGTTTGCACTACGCCAGTGATTTTGAGAACGCTGAAGAAGCAGGAGATTTCAGCGGACGCATCGGCTTCCAGGCTAAGGCGACTCAGGACTATCAGACACTGGCAGGGTTGGTTAACGTAAATTGCTAGGATAATCGGCGACTACTTGATCGGTACCCGTTAGGGTCTGACCTATGACCTGGTACGGCTGTTTGGTTTGGCCGTACTCCATTCCAGGCGAACCAGCGGGCATACCCGGCACCGCAACTCCGACGAGGTCGGGGTGGTTCTTCAGGTCGAGAATCTGCGCTACCGGTACATGGCCTTCGACAAATTTTCCGTCAATCATCGCGGTATGACAGGAGGCCAAGCGTGGAGCGACGCCGAGGCGCTGTTTGACTTCGCTCATGTTGGGCTCGACATGGTCGCGCACGCTGAAGCCATTAACTTCAAGATACTTTATCCAGTCCTTGCAGCAGCCGCAGTTAGGATCGCGGTAAACGTCGATGACTTCAGCGGCTTGTGCCGCTCCGGTCATGAGTAGTGTCGTGAACGCAGCAATTCGCAGACTGGCATTCATGGGAGTTCTCCTGTTTATAAATAATGCTTACCGACAGCAGCAACCGCCGCCGTTCCCGCCACAACCGGAGGATTTCTTACTTTCTACGCTTTCCACTGTCGCCAGCTGTGCTGGATAGCCCGCGTTCTCCAGGGCTGCAAGCAGCGCATGGCTGTCCGAATCGCCGCTGACCTTCACCTGTCCGGCTTGTAAATCCACCGCTACGTCACTCACGCCTTCAACTGGGCGCAGCGCTTCGGTGACATGTTTGACACATGAACCACAGCTCATGCCTTGGACTCGCAGTTCAACAGTTTTCATTGATGACTCCTCACAA
This sequence comes from Pseudomonas sp. BF-B-15, assembly GCF_019946675.1. Taxonomy (NCBI): domain Bacteria; kingdom Pseudomonadati; phylum Pseudomonadota; class Gammaproteobacteria; order Pseudomonadales; family Pseudomonadaceae; genus Pseudomonas; species Pseudomonas sp. BF-B-15. Next base: position 43,697 of record NZ_JAGYFZ010000007.1, on the reverse strand, counting down.
CAAAGTTGATCATGGAAAGACTGACGCATGAGGCTTTTCTGCGGCGTTGGCTTATCGTCAACCTTGCCGCCATGGCAAGGTCAAGCGGTCGTTTTCACTCAATCAAAGGACGCCTGGCGCAGACGCAAGGCGTTGAATACCACCGACGCCGAGCTCACGCTCATGGCCAGTGCGGCAATGAGCGGTGACAGAAGGTGACCGGTAAGTGGATAGAACAAGCCGGCAGCCAGTGGGATGCCCATAGCGTTGTAAAGGAAGGCGAAGGTCAGGTTCTGGTGCATATTTCTCACCGTTGCTACTGACAGGCTGCGAGCACGCAGGATACCGAGCAGATCGCCCTTGACCAGGGTGACCTGAGCGCTGTTCATCGCCACATCAGTGCCAGTGCCCATGGCGATACCTACATCAGCGCGAGCCAGTGCGGGGGCATCATTAATGCCGTCGCCGGCCATCGCCACGCGGTGTCCGGCTTGTTGCAGAGATGCCACCAGACGTTCTTTATCTTGCGGTTTGACCTCGCCGTGCACCTCCTCGATGCCCAACTGGCGAGCTACCGAGCGAGCAGTCGTAAGGCCGTCGCCAGTGGCCATGATGACCTTGACGCCATCCGCCTGCAGACGCTCGACGGCCAGCTTCGTGGTGGGTTTGATGGGGTCGGCAACAGCCAGCAAACCCGCAAGGGCGCCATTGACTGCCAGGTACATGATGCTCGTACCGTCACCGCGTAGCTTCTCGGCATGTGCTTGCAAGCTCTCTGTGGAAACGCCGGCCTCCTGCATCAACGCGGTATTGCCTAGCATCAGGCGGCGACCCTCGACCTGACCGCTTACACCAATACCTGAGGCTGACTCGAAGGTTTCAGGTGTCACCAGTTTTAGCCCTGCGGCACGAGCCTGCTCGACGATGGCGTGGGCCAATGGATGCTCACTGCCCTGATCGAGACTTGCGGCCAAGCGCAACACTTCATTCTGAGTAAATCCGTGTACGGCCTCGACGCTATGGAACGCTGGTCGACCTTCAGTGAGGGTGCCAGTTTTGTCGACTATCAAGATGTCTATCTTGCGCAGGTTTTCGATGGCGGCGGCATCGCGAAACAATACGCCGCTGCCAGCAGCCTTGCCGGTGGCAACCATGACTGACATCGGTGTCGCTAGGCCAAGGGCACAGGGACAGGCGATGATCATGACCGCGACAGCGTTGATTAGTCCGAACACCCAACTTGGCTCGGGCCCCCAAAGCCCCCAGCCGAGTAGAGTCAGCGCGGCGATAGCAATCACTACTATCACAAAGTAACTGGCAATCACGTCTGCCAGCCGTTGCATCGGCGCTTTTGAACGTTGTGCCTGCACAACCATCTGCACAATCTGTGCGAGCAGGGTCGCTGATCCTATCTTCTGCGCCTGCATCACCAGACTGCCGTGGATGTTGAGGGTGGCTCCGATCAGCGCGTCGCCGGCCCTCTTCATGATCGGTATTGGTTCGCCGGTGAGCATCGACTCATCTACAGCGCTTTCGCCTTGCAACACCTGACCGTCGACAGGCACTTTTTCGCCCGGTCGCACACGTAACGTGTCGCCGCTGTGTACGTGTGTCAGCGGGATGTCTTCTTCCGTGCCATCAGCATTGATCCGTCGGGCAGTTTTGGGTGCCAGTCCAAGCAACGACTTGATGGCAGCTGAGGTTTGCGAGCGAGCCTTGAGCTCAAGCATCTGGCCGAGAAGGGTCAGTGAAATGATCACAGCCGCCGCTTCGAAGTACACACCGATGCGGCCCTCCATCATGAAGTTGCTGGGGAATACATCGGGGGTCAGGGTGGCCACGACGCTGTAAAGGAAGGCCGCCGCCGTGCCGAGGCCGATTAGCGTCCACATGTTCGGACTTCGCTGAATCACCGAACGCACACCACGCACATAAAACGGCCAGCCAGCCCACAGCACGACGGGTGTAGCCAATCCCAGCTCGACCCAATTTTGCGTGGTGCCATGGAACAGCTCCAGAGCATGGCCACCCATAGCCAGCACGGTTACGATCACTGTCAGTGGCAATGTCCACCAGAAGCGCCGGGTGAAGTCCTTGAGTTCTAAGTTCTCTTCTTCCTCCAATTCGGGAATCACCGGCTCTAAGGTCATGCCGCACTTAGGGCAGACGCCGGGGCCGATCTGGCGAATTTCCGGATGCATGGGACATGTGTATTCAGCGGCGCCCGTTACCGGTTCTACTGTTCTCTGATGGACTGGTTCGATTTTCAGTTGAGATATTCGATAACGCTCGGGCTCGGCCCTGAAGGTCGTTTGGCATTTCTGGCTGCAGAACCGGTAGTTTTGCCCCTCATACTCCGTGCTGAACTGGCTGTCGTTACTGACGGTCATGCCACATACCGGATCATGGGTGCCGGTGGGTTGAGGTTCAGACTTCTGTATTAAGTCGTGCTCTTGACGAAGCTCAGGGGTGTGCATGAGCTAACTCCTGTTCGCATCCTTGGTTGAGGCTGAGGTGTCGTCGTGATGGCTGTGACCACCGTGGTGGTGCCCGAAAAAATGCATCAGCGGGCACAACAGCAAAATCATGTAAGGCAGTAAGCCCAGCATATGGCCGTAGTGTTCTCTTGCCAGATAGAACAGCACGATCACCAGCAGCATGCCCAGCGCTATGCCGGGTTTGCTCCTCCAAAATGTTGGAGAGGTGTTAGCGGAATGTGGTGAATTCATCATGGTTCTGTACTCCTGAGGGAGTGCTGTTTAGTGATACGTCGTAAAGGTGCAACGGGCGGCAGTTTTACCCTTGGCATATTGGCTAAAGTAAAACCGTCGCTGCATTGCCTACAGACTTGTGCGCGTCACTTGCTCATCGGCATGTTCATCATGCTCGATTGCTGATCCATCATTTTCATCATCATGTTCATCATTCCCATCTCCATGCCGTCTTTGTTGCCGTCCATGCCCATGCCCTTGCCATGACAGTTCTTATGCATCATGGCCATGCTGTCCTTCATCGTCTTCATGCTCTCCTGCATGGCGGCGTGTCGCTCGGCAGGGGTCTTGGCGGCGGCTGCCTTGTCGTGTGCAGCCTGCATTTTTTGCATTTGCTCGGTCATGACATTGTTTTGCATCGGCGTAGCTGCTTCGCTTGTCTTGGCGGGCGCGGTCTGCCCCTCCGGATGATGCTCATCGACTGCCGAGGCGATAAGTGGGCTGCTCACGAGCAGGGTGGCGAGGATAAATTTCAATGTGGCATGCATGGCAATCTCCAAAGGGTCAGGACAACTCAGGTAATACCGAGCCGCGCCAGGTTGGCGCAGTCAGACAGTGCGCCGAAGATCGGCGCGCAGAAGGTCGGTTTAATCGTTGAAACGGACGAAAATCAGGCGGGCAGGAGGTCTGGCCGGTACAGGGCGCAGTAATGCAAGAAAGGCAAAAGCGGAGGGATTGGCGGGATACAAAATTAGCAACGCTGGGATAAGGAGCAGAAACGTCCAACTGAACAGGTCAAATATTTGAAGATGGAGCGAAGGACTTACAGCTATTGCCGCATCGGCGCAGTGCTGAAGGCAACCGATGGCATGGGCGTCGTGGCTATCGTGATCTTGCGCGGTGATCAGCGAGACATGAGTTGTAGCCGGATTGTGGCTGGGCTGTGCCAGACATCCCTGGGTCGCTGCCAGACCAAACGCTAACACCCACAGCACGATGGCGAGGCGTATGAACGTTGGTTGACGATGGCGAAACCAGAACATGGAGAATCTCCGGTACTGATTAGCGGATTTTATTTTTTCAACATACGCCACATTGAAATGCCACGGTTGATCTACATCAATTTATGCAGCCGGCTGTCGGTTCTGTGGTGCGGTCAAATTTTATGACGCCCGTCGATCTTTCAGATGTTGAGTTTCTCCGTGTGCTGTCAAAAGTGTAATCACCGGCTAAGCGTGCTGACAGGTGCGTCCCCTCATCATCCTCATCGAGCTGACGCTCAAACTCTCTGGTTTCATCGAGAGTCAATTCCTTGAAGGAGATGCACTATGAAAGCAACCAACGTTGTGATTCTTACACTCAGTTTGGCTATATCGTCCCTGGCCTTTGCCGAAGGTGGCGGCGACCGTGCGGTTGAGCGCATGGAACGAGCTCGCGAGACGGCAATGACCACCACAAAACCCGTCCCACAATCGCAAGTGCAAGAGGATATTGCACAGGAAAAGCCCACGGCTGAAGAGCAGAAGCATCAATGCTGAGTCGCCCAGCTTACGGAAATGTAATCACCCCGTTTGCTGGCTTATGGCATCTTCCAATGTATCAAGCGCACTAGCTATCCAAAGCGTGAACCCTCGGGAACACGCTAACGTGCGTGCACCTGACATCCGACTGACGGGACATGAATCGGTATGCATTCCAAAACTTCTCGGCGCACCTTTGTGAAAGGTCTCACCGCAGGCGGGATTCTCGGTGGCTTAGGCCTCTGGCATACACCTATATGGGCGGCCCGTAGCTTGGGCGAGACTAATGTCCTGTCAGGTACAGAGTTCGACCTCTTTATCGGAGAAACACCGGTAAATATCACTGGGAATGCCCGGACTGCCATGACAATCAATGGCGGGATTCCGGGGCCTCAGCTGCGCTGGCGTGAGGGCGATACCGTGACCTTGCGGGTCAAGAACCGCCTTAAGGATATGACATCAATCCACTGGCACGGGATTATCCTCCCCGCGAATATGGACGGTGTGCCGGGCCTTAGCTTCCATGGGATCGAGCCTAACGGCACGTACGTCTATCAATTCAAGGTTAAGCAGAATGGAACGTATTGGTATCACAGTCACTCCGGCTTCCAAGAACAGGTAGGTGTATACGGCCCATTGGTAATCGACGCGAAAGAGCCCGAGCCATTTGAGTATGACCGTGACTACGTGGTGATGCTTACTGACTGGACGGATGAAGATCCTGCTTCGTTGATGAAAACATTGAAGAAGCAGTCTGACTACTACAACACCCACAAACGTACAGTCAGTGATTTCATACATGACGTAGCTGACAAAGGTTGGTCAGCTACCGTCGCTGACCGCAAGATGTGGGCAGAAATGAAGATGAATCCCACTGACATTGCAGACGTCAGTGGCGCGACATACACCTACTTGATGAACGGCCACGCGCCGAACTCCAACTGGACGGGCACCTTCAAACCTGGCGAAAAGCTTAGGTTGAGGTTCATCAATGGTTCGGCCATGAGCTACTTTGATGTCCGTATTCCGGGTTTGAAGATGACTGTCGTGGCTGCCGATGGCCAGTATGTTAAGCCCGTAAGCGTGGACGAGTTCAGGATCGCCACAGCTGAGACCTTCGATGTGATCGTCGAACCAACTCAGGACGCCTACACACTGTTTGCGCAGTCGATGGATCGGTCGGGGTACGCAAGAGGCACCTTGGCCGTCCGGTCTGGCTTGGCCGCTCCAGTACCTGAGCTAGACCCACGTCCTCTCGTCACCATGGCCGACATGGGTATGGCCGGTATGGATCATGGCGCGATGGCTGGTATGGGCGATATGGCTGGAATGGATCACAGCAAGATGGCCGGCATGGGGGACAGCTCAATGGAGGGCATGTCAGGCATGGACGGCGGTGCCATGAAAGGCATGAACCATGGCGCTACGCAAGACATGTCCGGCATGGACAGCATGGCTGGGATGGATCACAGCAAAATGTCCATGGGCGGCATGAGTGGTATGGGAGAAATGCAGTCGCACCCAGCCACAGAATCCAACAATCCTCTCGTCGACATGCAGGCAATGTCGACGTCGCCAAAGCTTGATGATCCTGGCATGGGCCTTCGCGAGAATGGTCGAAAGGTGCTGACGTATTCCGACCTAAAGAGCACGTTTGAGGATCCAGATGGCCGTGAGCCAAGTCGAACTATCGAACTGCACTTGACCGGGCATATGGAGAAATTTTCCTGGTCTTTCAATGGGGTGAAGTTTTCGGACGCCGAGCCTTTAAAACTGAAATACGGCGAGCGAGTCCGGATCGTTCTCGTCAACGACACCATGATGACTCATCCCATCCACTTGCATGGCATGTGGAGCGACCTTGAAGATGAAAACGGGCAATTCCTTGTCCGCAAACACACCATTGATATGCCGCCTGGATCAAAGCGCAGTTACCGAGTGACAGCCGATGCACTGGGACGCTGGGCCTATCACTGCCATCTCCTGTACCACATGGAAATGGGGATGTTCCGCGAAGTGCGTGTAGAGGAATAAGGAGTCGACTATGAGCAATTTTCTTTGCGGGACTCGCATGCACTCAGCTGTGTTTACGGTCGCTCTGACCGCTGGTTTTGTCTTCCCCGCAGCCGCTGAAACAAGCCAGGGTACCGAAGACGGGCAGATGCAGACTATGGATCACGGCCAGATGCAGGGTATGGATCACAGCCAGATGCAGGGTATGGATCACAGCAAAATGGAGGGTATGCAGCCCGCCAAGCAACAACCGCAGACCCAAAGCCGGACGCCGATACCGCAATTGACTGATGCCGACAGAGCCGCTGTCTATAAGTCCCCTGGTGGTCACGCGGTTCATGACACAGCCCTCAACTCATTTTTTATATTTGAGAAGTTGGAATGGCAGGATGCTGACGATGGAAGCGCACTGAATTGGGAAGCCCAAGGTTGGATAGGGGGAGATGTTGATCGTCTATGGTTGCGCTCCGAAGGCGAGCGTACCAATGGGAAGACTGAAGAAGCTGAGGTTCAAGCTTTATGGGGACACGCCATCAGCCCTTGGTGGGATCTAGTCGGCGGCGTTCGTCAAGACTTCAAACCAGGCGACCCTCAAACGTGGGCGGCTTTCGGTATCCAGGGCTTGGCGCTCTACAATTTCGAGGCCCAGGCTACTGCTTATTTGGGTGAAGGCGGCCAGACCGCAGCGCGGCTGGAAGGTGACTACGACATTCTCCTAACCAATAAGCTGATTTTGCAACCGACGGCAGAATTCAATTTCTATGGCAAAAACGATCCCAAACGTGGAGTTGGTTCAGGGCTGTCTGAGAGTGAAGTCGGTTTGCGGCTCCGATACGAAATCCGTCCAGAGTTCGCACCTTATGTAGGCGTGACTTGGAATCGGGCTTATGGAAAGACCGCTGACTATGCCAGCGAGGAAGGCGACGACAGTAACGAAGCACGCCTGGTGCTCGGCGTACGGGTGTGGTTCTAAACCACAGTTAGCGGCACCAAATAATTATATAACCTCATTACAACAGCTACGCGCTGTGAGGAGCCTTGCATGTCTGTATTTAAATCCTGTGTTGTGGCCGTCGCTCTTTCATCCAGCCTTCTGCTCAGTGCAGTTACCCAGGCTCACCCGAAACTGGTGTCTTCGACTCCGGCTGAAGGCGAGAGCGGCCCAGCTCCAGCAAAGATTGAGCTGCACTTTTCTGAAAACTTGGTTACCCAGTTTTCAGGAGCCAAGTTGATCATGACCGACATGCCTGGCATGTCACACTCGCCTATGGGTGTGAAAGCCAGCGTGGCCGGCAGTAACGATCCTAAAACCATGGTCTTGACCCCGGCCTCTCCTCTCACAGCTGGCACCTACAAAGTGGAATGGCGAGCGGTTTCCTCCGATACCCATCCGATTACCGGCAGCGTTACTTTCAAAGTGAAATAAGCATGAGCGACCCTTTGAATGTGGTACTGCGCCTCGCGCTTTACCTGGATCTTATGCTCCTGTTCGGTCTTGCCGTCTTTGGGCTATACAGCTTTCGGGGAAAAGAGCGTGTATCGGGGACGCTGTTGCATTTTGGGTCGCTACTACCTGGCACCGCTGTTATAGGTATGCTTTTGTCCATAGCAGCTTTTGTAGTTATGACAAAAAATATGAGCGGCGCATCCGACTGGGCGGAGCTGCGACCTCACATGGAAATGATGCTGTACGAGACTGAGGTCGGCTACAGCTGGGTGACACGCATGATCTCGCTAGCAGTGGTGATTTTTGCTGGAAGCCAGAACAGGCGATGGCCGACGGGCAGTCTCTGGGTCGCTACCATTGCGGGCAGCATTGCCTTAGCGACAATCCCATGGACAGGTCACGGGGCGATGGATGAAGGCGCCCTGCGATTCTGGCACTTTGCCGCTGATATTCTGCACCTACTTGCCGCTGGCGGATGGATCGGAGCTCTCGCGGCGTTTGGTCTGATGTTGAGTATTAGGGGGGCTAATTCGGAGCAATTGGTAAGAGTGCTATCGCGAGCGCTCAGGGGATTCGAAACAGCGGGCGCATTCATTGTTGGTACGATCATAGTTACTGGCGTCGCTAATTATCTCTTCATCGTCGGGCCGACAGTAATCGAAGTCGTAACCAGCACCTATGGCGCTCTCCTACTCGTGAAGATCCTACTTTTCGTGGGCATGATCGGGCTGGCTACCCTCAATCGTTTCTACCTGAGCCCTTCACTAGAGCGGTCTGTGGTGGCCGGTGATTTTTCTCTAGCAGCAACTGCTTTGAGAAAAAGTGTGGTGATCGAATCGACCTGTGCTGTCGTCATCGTTTGCTTGGTGGCTTGGCTAGGAACATTGAGCCCCTCAATCGAGATGGCTCAAGGGTGATCCAGGAGCTAGATCCGAGCGGCCCCAAGGGCGCTCAGATCTGAGCAACGACTATCGGCTGATGGGGTAGTCAGCGACCACTTCTTGCGCACCTGCCTTGGTGAGCCCCAGGACTTGGTAAGGTTGATGATTCTGGCCGTAGTCCATACCAGGAGAACCTGCGGGCATGCCTGGCACTGCAATTCCTGCGAGGTCTGAACGACCATTCAGCTTCTTGATTTCATCGGCTGGGACATGACCCTCTACGAATTTGCCGTCAATCACAGCCGTATGGCATGAAGCGAGTCCCTGTGGCACGCCCAGGTTCTGCTTGATAGCGCTCATGTTGGTTTCCACGTGGTCGACCACCTTGAATCCATTCGATTCGAGGTGCTTGACCCATTCCTTGCAGCACCCGCAGTTCGCGTCCCGATGTACATCGATTGTGAGTGGCTCAGCTGCCTGCACAACCCCACAAATCATCAATCCCATAGCAAGCGATAGCTTTCGTTTGAACATTCGATGCACCTCGTCACGTTTTAGTGTGTGGTTGCGCTCTATGCACTGGCCGTAGGCCAGGAGTCGTGCTTCCGCACTGGATGGAAGGCAGGTTAAGCGCAAAAAGCTCAGATTGCCGATTACGTTTTTGTAAGCTGCCGACTAGGAGCTATCCGTTTGCTGTTGGGGCAATTACATTTGCGTAAGCTTCCGCACAGTCGTCAGATTGGTAGCACACTAGAACACCGCAAAACCGGAGCCCCTGCATGAAAATCTTGGTTGCAGAAGACGAACCCAAAATTGGAATGTACCTACAGCAAGGCCTCTTGGAGGCCGGCTTCAGTGTCGACCGGGTTGTGACGGGAACAGAGGCGTTACACCAGGCGCTAAATGAGGCCTACGATCTTCTAATCCTGGACGTAATGATGCCGGGCCTGGATGGCTGGGAGATCATTCGATCTGTCCGCACAGCCGGGAACTCGGTTCCTGTGCTGTTTCTGACTGCCAGGGACGGAGTTGATGACCGAGTCAAAGGCTTGGAGTTAGGTGCGGACGATTATCTAGTCAAACCCTTCGCATTTTCTGAATTGCTTGCCCGCGTCAGAAGCTTGCTTCGCCGTGGCGCCGCCGTACCCAACCAGACATCTATTAAGATCGGGGATCTGGAGGTCGATCTTCTAAAGCGACGGGCCTCGCGCTCAGGTCGACGCATTGACCTTACCGCCAAGGAATTTTCGCTGCTAGAGCTGCTGATGCGCCGTCGGGGAGAAGTCTTGCCGAAATCACTGATCGCATCGCAGGTTTGGGACATGAACTTCGACAGTGACACTAACGTGATCGAAGTCGCGATTCGTCGGCTCCGGGCCAAAATCGATGACGATTTCGACACCAAGATGATTCAGACCGCGAGGGGAATGGGGTACATGCTAGATGCTCCGGATACTGAATGAAGCGCGCATCTCTTACCCTCCGTTTAAGCATGATGTTTGTCTGTGCCGTGGTCGCCGTGCTGGTAGTTGCAGGCTTTACTTTTGACGGATTCAGCCAACATCACTTCAAGGCCCTCGACCGTCAATCGATGACGGAAAAGCTCGAATCCATTCGGCAAATAATGGATGGCGAAGCTGGCTCTGCAGAACCTTCAGAAGTTGTGTTGCAACTGCAAGCTCTCCTAGGTGCTCACCAGGAACTCTCAGCCTCAATTATCGCGAAGGGAGGGAAGACGTTCTTCGCAACTTCAAATGCAGTTGGACATCCTCCTTCCTCCTCTGGTGATCCAAGGGAAGATATGTGGGAGTGGACAGCTGGAAGCCATATGTACAGAGGCATGAAAGCCCAAGTTCATTTGGCGAATGAAGCTGAGCCACTGACCGCGTGGTTGAGTCTAGACGTCACAAGCCATATGCATTTCGTTGAAACTCTGCGCTGGTGGTTGGTGATCGGGCTGGCAATTAGCGCCTTGGTCAGCGCAGGTTTAGGGTGGCTGGTGGCGCGGAGCGGGCTGAAGCCAGTTGCCCAAGTGACGCAAGTCGCGGCCTCGATGTCAGCCGGATCGCTGAAAGAGCGGATTCCCATGGACTCCGTGCCTCGCGAGCTAGAGCTCCTCGTCACTTCGTTCAACGCTATGCTTGCTCGCCTGGAAGAATCATTTGCTCGGTTGTCTAACTTTTCAGCCGATATCGCGCACGAGCTACGTACTCCTATCAGCAATCTGCGCACACACACCGAAGTCATCCTCACAAAGAAACGTGCACCAGAGGATTATGAAGAGAATCTTTATTCCAACCTGGAAGATCTGAACCGACTCTCCAGCATTATTGACGGCATGCTTTTCTTAGCAAAGTCGGACAACGGTCTGGTTCTACCTGCCAAAGAGAAAGTCGAGTTGCGTTCGGTCGTCGAAAAATTGTTCGAGTATTACCAGCTTCTGGCAGACGACACAGGGGTAAAGCTGCAGGTAGTCGGGCACGGCGCGGTGAATGGTGACAGGACGATGCTGGATCGGACGATCTCAAATTTGCTGTCCAATGCGCTCAGGTATACCCCACCTGACTGTACGATCTCCGTGAAAATCGAGCCCCTTGGCGACATGATCAGCTTTTCAGTGAAAAACCCCGGCGAGGAGATAGCGGTAGAGCATCTGCCCCGGCTGTTTGACCGTTTTTACCGAGTCGATCCCGCACGGAGAGAGAGCGCTACGAACCATGCGGGGTTAGGGCTGGCAATCGTCAAATCACTGGTTGACGCCCATGACGGCACCGTTGGATGTGACTCCAGAGAAGGTTATACGACCTTTATGATCAGCCTACCCGCGTGGCCTGCTGACCACGAGTGAAAGCAAAGAGATCGCCCGGCCCTGTCCACAAACATGGCAAGAACAAACGTGAGTACCACCGTCATTGTGAGTGTTCTGCTGAACATGGCGTTCGGGCTTCAACTCGTCTTATCGGGTTTTGATACGTTTGACCTATCCCCCCGGGGGGGATAGGATGCCGGCGTAATTCATTGAGGCCCGAGGCTCAAGCCATGAGTGAGCAAGAACACCAACATAGCCATCCGCACACCCACCAAAGTCACGAGGCGATCATCAAGCGCCTCAAGCGGGCTGATGGCCATTTACGCGGCATCATCACCATGATCGAAGAGGGTCGTGAATGCGTGGACATTGCTCAGCAGTTGCACGCTGTCGAAAAAGCGGTCTGCCAGGCGAAGCGCACGCTCATCCAGGATCACATCGATCACTGCCTTGAGGACACCGTTTCGGCGTTAGGTAATGGCGAGCGCGCACCGCTGGAAGCCTTCAAGCAAATCACCAAGTACCTCTAGGTCTGACATGCCCAACTTCGCTGAACTGCTGCAACAAGGCGGGGCTCACGCCTGGCTGTATTTCCCGAGCGCTATTTTGCTCGGTGCCTTGCATGGCCTAGAACCGGGCCATTCAAAAACCATGATGGCGGCCTTTATCGTGGCCATCCGTGGCTCGGTAAAACAGGCTGTTTTGTTGGGTTTGGCCGCGACGCTGTCGCACACCGCTGTGGTGTGGTTGGTCGCCATCGGTGGTATGTACCTGGGCAAAGGTCTGGACGCTCAAACCACTGAGCCGTACTTCCAGCTCGCGTCTTCTGCACTGATTATCGTAATTGCCCTGTGGATGCTGTGGCGTACCTGGCGCGGTGAGCAGATGTTCAAGTTCGAGCAAGTTGATCATCACCACCACGGCGAGCATGAGCATGGTCATCATGATGAGACCCATCGAATCGATACCGGCCACGGGCGCATCGAACTGTCTGTCTTTGAAGAGGGTATGCCACCGCACTGGCGCTTGAAGGCGTTGACCGGGCATATCTGGCCTGCTTCAGACGTTCGTCTCACTACTACCCGTCCAGACGGCAGCACTCAAACGTTTTCATTCGTCGAGCGCGAAGGCTTCCTGGAATCGAAGGTCAATATTCCAGAGCCTCATGAATTCAGTGCTCGCTTGAGTCTCGGGCATGCGGGTCACTCCCATGATTACGACTTGGAGTACCAGGAGCATGACCATGGGCACGCACATTCCGAACTGGAAGGCCTGGAGTTGTCGATTGATGGCTACCAGGATGCGCATGAACGTGCGCATGCCAACGATATCCGTAAGCGCTTCACCAACCGAGAGGTCACCACGGGCCAGATCGTCATGTTCGGTCTGACTGGCGGTCTGATTCCTTGTCCTGCCGCCATTACCGTCCTGTTGCTGTGTCTTCAGGTTAAAGAGGTCGCGCTGGGAGGCATGCTCGTCCTGTGCTTCAGCATTGGCTTGGCGATCACGTTGGTGACTGTGGGTGCTGCTGCGGCCATTGGTGCTAAACAGGCTTCAAACCGCTGGCCATGGCTGGGCACCGTTGCTCGTCGCGCACCTTACCTTTCCAGCGTGTTAATCATCAGTGTTGGCCTCTATGTAGGGTTCCATGGCTGGATGGGACTGACCGCCTAACGAGGCACTGAGTGCTAGATAGAGGTTGCCATCGCGACCCCACAAGTGACGACTACCGCTGTCACTAATGCAAAAAGCCCAGCCAAGTCCTGGACTGGGCTTAAGTTCAAGCAGCCTCTTCACATTTGTGGAGGCCAGTTAGCGCAACCCACTGGCTCTTCTCTCCACAACCCTGAAACTTAGGTGCACGGACGTTCCCTGGTCTTCGTGGTGGGTCAGGCTGGCTTCTCCTCCAAAACTTTCCATGATCTGCTTCACCATGATCAACCCTATACCCAGCTTACCTTGCTTGGTGGTGTAGAAGGTCTTGAAAGCCATCATTTCCTGTTGCCGTGATATTCCATCCCCGGTGTCAGCGATGATGAGATGCAACCATTGATGGGTGTCATCCACACCCGCCTGGATGGTTAGCTTTCCGCCGCCCGGCATTGCCTCGACGGCATTGGCAATGACGCTATTCAGAATTTGGGAAAGTAAAAGCGGATTACTAATGATCCGTGGGGTGGGCTCATTGTTGAACTCGACCTGGATTCTTGATTGAGCTAGTTGTGCGCTGTAGCTGGCCAGTGTCGCCTGTACCACAATCATCGGCTCTACCAGTTCTGCCTCTCCACGGATCGGTCGTAAGCACATCAGCAATTCGTGTACCCACTGCGCCATTCGATCCACTTGGCTAACAATATCTTCGATGTTCTTCGTCGCGGGTTGGCCGTCCATTTCGCTTGCCAATTCTGCGCTGGAGCGGATGCAGGCCAGCGGGTTACGCAAACTATGAGCGACCGCCGTGGACATCTCGACCAAGCCCACATAGGTCTTGTTGGCGACGAGCTGGGCTTCCTGTGACGCTAATTGAATCGATGCCCGTCGAACAAGCCAATACAGCCCGAAATAAAGCAGCAGGCCGCCCACGGCGGTAGACAGCCAAATTATCCAGTGGCCACGATTGAGCCGTTCGCTTAGATCGGCCGGTTCCTTGTAAATCTCCACCACCGCCAGCGTATTGCCCAGATCATCTACCAAGGGGATGTAGCTCTCTATAAAGAACATTTTGGGAGCGAGCAAGAACTGCTGTTCGGGCCGGCGTTCATCCGCATTGCTGTATTTGGTGGAAACTCGGTCTTTCGAGCTGAATGCCGCTTCAAGTGCCTTATCGTTTAGAAAACGTTGTCCGATCAGTTGCGGATTGGTCGACCACATCACCGTCCGAAGCGGCGAGTAGATGCTGATTAGGAGTGAGTCCGGGAGGTGCGAAAGGTGGTCGAGGAACTCAGAGCGGGCCCGGTGCCTGTTCAGCGCCATTTCTTCTGAGAGCATCCCATATTGGGTGGCGGCCAAAACGTCACCCATCCGCATCCCGTCCAACCCGTGGTGACGTAATTCACCTTTGGCAATGGTTTGGATAAATTGCGCTGACAACAGCGCGTCGCGCTCCAGGCTTTCGATGACCAGAAAGCGCGTCGACACAAAACCCAGCCCAATGGCTATGGCGCTGATCAGGATGAAGCTGATGATCGAAAACCAACGCAAGAGGTTGGGCGGTTTGGTCGGCGCAATTGAGTCGGCTGCTTCCCAAGGCTGACGTCTGAAAAAAACCGATAATGGCTGCATGGGAGTGTCCTGTTCGCACTGCTTAGCCAGTTGTATCCGCTTGAATCACTCAACGAATCGTAGAGGAAGACCTAGCATTCTCTATGCCAGCAACTCAGGGCTTAGCCAGGTTAGCAATCCAACCGATGTTCGACTGTTTCAATGCTTGAAACGGGGCAAATTGAATGTCTTGGCAATAACGTCAGCACGAAAGGTAAATGCGGGAAGTGGGGAAATACAGCCAATGTTGGGGCCATCACCCCCTACGAAAGGATATGTGAATAGTGAGTGACTATTTTGGATTGAGCGCTGCGTTGGGCAGTACCCACATGTGACTATGCGGCCGATCACGACATGCTATTGATGACCCAATCGATTCATCACCCAAGACGCTACGCTCGCAGACACGCTCCTTCAGGTAACGGCAATTACGACATGAAACGCATACTGGATCGTCTACGTTGCTGGGCTAGAACGCTAAAGCGGCAAACCATGGTGCTTTGGTTTTGTTATCAACATCCACAAACACCCTGGTTACCCAAATGGATTTCGGTTTTTGTTGTGGCGTATGCGTTGAGTCCTATCGACCTCATTCCCGATTTCATTCCTGTGTTGGGGTATTTGGACGACGTGATCATTCTGCCGCTTGGCATACTTCTCGCTATCCGGCTGATGCCTGCGCAGGTGCTAAAGGAGTGTCTGGTCAAAACGATCAAGTGGGAGGAAAGCCGTGAGAAGCGGCCAGTGAGCAGATTTGCTGCGGTGGTCATTGTATTAGTCTGGCTTATTGCTGCTGTGGGTGTTTGGTGGGCTTACGTTCTCTGAATTAAACCGTTTTTTTACTGGGTGGTTGAATCCACAACCGTCAATTGTCGGTGGTGAAGGTAGGCAATCGGCTCCGTGAACGCATTAAATTTTTACGCATTCTTTACGGTTGCTGCTTTCGTTCGCAACGATACTGGCCGCGATTTTATATCGACCATGTGCCCGAGCCTCCAACGGCTCTGGCAAAACGTATTGCCCAAGGATGGCATGCAGTTCCTTCCCGCCGTTTGAGAGAAACGCCCCTTGAGTAAAACAGTGACCAGTGCGAATGACGGCTCCGAAACCAAAACGTCAGGAGTGGCCTTGCTTGTTGCCGCTGTCGGAGTGGTTTATGGGGACATTGGCACCAGCCCCCTCTATACGCTCAAAGAAGTGTTTTCCGGTCACTACGGCGTTCAGTTAAATCACGACGGCGTACTGGGCATTCTGTCGTTGATCTTCTGGTCACTGATCTGGGTTGTCTCCATCAAGTACGTGCTGTTCATCCTGCGCGCCAACAATCAGGGTGAAGGCGGCATTATGGCGTTGACGGCTTTGGCCCGCCGCGCGGCGGCACCTTACCCCTACATGAGCAAAGTCCTGGTTCTGCTGGGACTGTTCGGTGCTGCATTGTTTTACGGGGACAGCATGATCACCCCAGCCATTTCGGTGCTGTCAGCGGTTGAAGGGCTTGAGTTGGCGTTTGACGGCATAGAGCACTGGGTTGTGCCACTGTCAGTGGTGGTGTTGGTAGCGTTGTTCCTGATCCAGAAACACGGCACAGCCCGGATCGGCATCCTGTTTGGCCCGGTCATGGTGTTGTGGTTTGTGGTGCTGGGGGCTCTAGGGATCTACGGTATTTTGCAGCAGCCCGAAGTGTTGCAAGCGCTCAATCCCGTTTGGGCGGTGCGTTTCTTCGTTGTTCATCCGGGCATTGGTGTGGCGATTCTGGGCGCTGTCGTCCTGTCACTGACCGGTGCTGAAGCCTTGTATGCCGACATGGGCCACTTTGGTCGCAAACCGATTTCACGTGCCTGGTTTATTCTCGTTTTGCCCGGTCTGGCACTCAATTATTTTGGCCAGGGCGCATTGATCCTGGGAAACCCGGAAGCGGTGCGCAATCCGTTCTATTTACTGGCACCTGACTGGGCGCTGTTGCCGATGGTGGCTCTGTCTACGCTGGCGACGATCATCGCGTCTCAAGCCGTAATCTCCGGCGCGTTCTCGCTGACTCGCCAGGCCATTCAGCTGGGTTACGTACCTCGCATGTTTATCCAGCACACCTCCAGCCAGGAGCAGGGGCAGATATACATTGGCACCGTCAACTGGGCGTTGATGGTGGGTGTTGTGCTGCTGGTGATCGGTTTCGAGTCATCTAGCGCCTTGGCTGCGGCTTATGGGGTTGCGGTGACGGGAACCATGCTGATCACCACCATTTTGTCCTCGGCGGTCGTCCTGCTCCTGTGGAAAACGCCGCGCTGGTTGGCCATCCCGATGTTGCTTGGCTTTCTGCTGGTGGACAGTCTGTATTTCGCAGCCAATGCGCCGAAGATTTTTCAGGGCGGTGCGTTCCCGGTGATTGCCGGTATCGGCCTGTTCATCTTGATGACAACCTGGAAGCGGGGACGCAAGATCATCGTCGAGCGGCTGGATGAAACCTCACTTCCTTTACCGATATTCATCAGCAGTCTTCGTACGCAACCACCCCATCGTGTGCAAGGTACGGCAGTGTTCCTGACAGCCAGGGCCGATGCTGTTCCCCATGCGCTGCTGCACAACCTGCTGCATAACCAGGTCTTGCATGAGCAGGTGGTGTTGTTGACTGTGGTCTCCGAAGACAGCCCGCGAGTGCCTGTCGACCGTCGATTCGAAGTTGAATCCTTTGGCGAAGGTTTCTTTCGGGTCAGTCTGCACTTTGGTTTTACCGAAGAGCCCGATGTCCCCCAAGCGTTGCGTGCCTGCCATTTGCCCGAACTTGATTTCAGTCCTATGCGCACGACCTATTTCCTGAGCCGTGAGACGGTTATCCCGACCAAGCGCATTGGTATGGCAAAGTGGCGCGAGTATTTGTTTGCGTTTTTGCTCAAGAACGCCAACAGCAACCTGAAGTACTTCAAGTTGCCATTGAACAGGGTCATCGAGTTGGGCACACAGGTCGAAATGTAGTGATGGATCAGCGGAGATCGCGTTAAGCGTTATGGGTATACGACACTCAGGTGATGACGCGCGAACGCGAACACATGCCTACGGGGCTGCCACGTAGTGCCAGTTCCGGCTCAACGGCTAGTTTTTTCGCGTAATACTGGCTTAATTCTTGATAGGCTTTATTGCTTGCTTTGGAGATTGACGATAGCTTTTTGTTGATCCGTGTCCAATTGTAAGAGCCATTTGCAGCGACTACACTCCAGCCCATGAAACGCTATCTGCGGTTTTGCATCATCTTCATGATCAGCTTGGCGCTTCCCCTCAGCGGGATGGCGGGCGTTCAGGCACCGACAGAACCGTGCCCTATGAAGACGATGGGCATGGCGATGATGGACGATATGGGGATGGACTGCTGCAACGACATGAAAAGCCCTTCCGAGCACGGCAAACCTTGTAAGCCGGGCCAGGAATGCAAGACGGGCGGCATGTTGCAAGTCTCGATCCTAAAGCCTCCTGTAACCGTATTCAGCCCCGTAGTGCTTTCATTTTTCAGCGATTCCCTACCTGTAAAGACCTCGTCCGGGGTTTGGCGACCGCCTCGCGTTTGATTCCTGTCCCACATTGAGCCTCATTCCGCATTAGCGGGATGAACTAGCTGTGCGCATGTCTTTTGAAGCGTGCAGTGGATGATCACAGGAATCGTAAACATGAACTCCAAGTGCAATTGCACAGGCTGGTATCTCGTGGCTGGCCTGGCGGCAGGCGTGCTGGCATTGCCGAGTTTCGCTGCCGCCTTGACGCTCGATGAAGCGTTGCGGCTGGCCGAAAATAATGCGCCGTCACTGACCGCACAAGACGCGAAAATTCAGGCAGCCAGCAGTGCTGCCATTCCAGCTGGGGAATTACCTGATCCCAAGCTGCTGGTGGGCGTGCAGAACTACCCCATTGGCGGCCCGGATCGTTGGAGCATCGACCAGGATTTCATGACCATGCAGATGGTCGGTGTCATGCAGGAGATGCCCAACAGCGACAAGCGCAAAGCGCGCATCGAGGTCGCCGATGCGGCCGTTGATCGCGCTGCTGCGGAGCGTAGAGTCGAACGTCTGAAGGTACGCCAGGCCACGGCATTGGCCTGGATAAGTAGCTACGCGGTTGAGCGCAAAGATGCGCTGTTCCAGGACTTCTACAAAGAAAACCGATTATTGACCGATACCGTCCGGGCCCAGATTGCCGGGGGCCGCGCTCAACCCGCCGATGCGGTGACGCCCAAGCAAGAAGCGGCTCAATTGGCGGAGCAGCAGGACGATTTGATTCGCCAGCGCGTACAGGCCCGAGCTGCCCTCAAACGCTGGATTGGCTCCACCGCCGATGACAAGCCTGTGGGCAGCTTGCCTGTATGGCCCGTCGATACCTCAAGCTACGCCCATAAACTGCAACACCATCCCGAGTTGGCAGCGTTTGCACCGATGACCCGCGAAGCGCAAGCCAAGGTTCGTGAAGCCGTGTCGGAGAAACAGTCAGACTGGAGCTGGGAACTGGATTACCAGCGCCGTGGCCGTGAGTTCGGCGATATGGTCAGCGTGCAATTTTCCTGGGATCTGCCGCTGTTTCCTGACTCTCGCCAAAACCCCAAAATCGCAGCCAAACAGGCGGAACTCAGTCAGCTTGAGGCCGAGCGCGAAGCCCTGTTACGCGAGCATACCCAGCAACTGGAAAACGAACTGGCTGACTATGAGCGCCTGAATCGTGCGGTACGCCGTAACCAGGAAAGCCTGTTGCCGCTGGCCAAGGAAAAGGTCGAACTCAGCATGGCCAGTTACCGTGCCGGCAAAGGCGATTTAAACGCTGTTGTTGCTGCTCGACGTGAACTCATCGAGGCCCGCCTCAAGCAGATCGACGTGGAAGAGCAGCGAGCGCTGACCAGTGCGCGTCTGTATTTTGCTTATGGGGAGGCCAGTCAATGAACCTTAAATGGAATGGGGCATTGATGGTTGGCATCTCGCTGGCATTCGGTATTGCCGGTGGTTACTGGTTCGCTCAACAGCGCATGAATGGGGTATCCAGTTCTGCCCAGGAGCAGAGCCTCGATTCACCTAACGAACGCAAGGCTCTGTATTGGTATGACCCCATGTACCCGCAGCAAAAGTTCGATAAGCCGGGTAAGTCCCCCTTCATGGACATGCAACTGATTCCTCAGTACGCCGGTGGCGCAGGGGATCGAGCGACCGTCAGTATCGATCCGAGTCTGACCCAGAATCTCGGTCTGCGTTTTGCAACAGTCACCCGTGGAATCTTTGACTCCAGCCTCGATGTGACGGGTGTCTTGGGATTCAACGAACGTGATGTCGCTGTGATTCAGGCACGCACCACAGGCTTTGTGGAGCGGGTATATGCCCACGCTCCCGGTGATGTGCTCAAAGCCAACGCGGCATTGGCGGATATCCTGGTGCCGGAATGGGCGGCTGCCCAGACAGAGTTTCTTGCATTGAAGCGCAGCGGGGATGCTGATTTGTTGGCTGCGGCCCGCCAGCGACTGCAGCTCACAGGGATGCCGGCAGCACTGATTACTCAGGTAGAGCGTGGCGGTAAGGTTCAGCCCTACCTGACTCTCACCAGCCCAATTGGTGGTGTGCTGCAAGAATTGAATGTACGTGCGGGTATGACTGTGGCTACTGGCGATACTCTGGCACGCGTCAATGGCTTGAGCAGTGTCTGGCTAGCCGTGGCCGTTCCAGAATCGGATGCCGGATCGATCACCGTGGGGCAGGCGGTCGAAGCGCGTCTGCCAGCCTTCCCAGGGACAATGCTCAGCGGCAAAGTCAGCGCGATTTTGCCCGAGACCAACCCGGACAGCCGTACTCTTCGCGTGCGGGTAGAACTCCCCAATCCCGACGGGCGCCTCAGACCGGGTTTGACGGCGCAGGTACGCCTGAATCGCTCGACCGGGCAAAGTGTGTTGTGGGTGCCGAGCGAGGCTGTCATTCGCACTGGCCGACGTGCCTTGGTGATGCTCGCCGAAGACGCGGGCCGCTACCGTCCAGTGGAAGTGCACCTCGGGCAGGAAAGCGATGGCAAGACGGCGATAGTGAAAGGTCTGGAAGAAGGCCAGAAGGTGGTTACGTCTGGCCAGTTCCTGCTCGACTCGGAGGCCAGTCTCAAGGGCATCGTTGCAAGCTCGGAGGAAGAGTCACCGCCCAGCGCAGCAACCTCCAGTTTTCATGAGGCGGATGGGCAGATCGTTGAGATCAACGACAAAGAAGTCACGCTCGCCCATGGCCCCTTCAAGACGCTGGGCATGCCTGGCATGACGATGACTTTCCCACTCGCCAACCCGGCCCTGATGCAGGGCCTCAAAACGGGTGACAAGGTTCGGGTCGCGGTGAGCCAGACTGACGATGGCTTGCGTGTTGAGCGCCTGGATAAATCGGGGGGCCAGCCATGATTGCTGCCCTCATTCGTTGGTCGGTGGCCAACCGATTCCTGGTACTACTGGCGACACTGTTCGTCACGGCTTGGGGCATTTGGTCGGTGCAGAGCACGCCCATCGATGCGCTGCCGGATCTCTCCGATGTGCAGGTGATCATCCGTACAACTTACGCAGGCCAGGCGCCGCAGATTGTCGAAAACCAGGTGACCTATCCGTTGGCGACCACCATGCTCTCGGTGCCAGGCGCAAAGACGGTGCGCGGTTATTCCTTCTTCGGTGACAGCTTCGTCTACGTGCTGTTCGAGGACGGTACTGACCTGTACTGGGCCCGCTCACGGGTGTTGGAGTATCTAAGTCAGATACAAAGTCGGTTGCCAGCCAGCGCCAAGCCAGCGTTGGGGCCGGATGCAACGGGAGTGGGTTGGATCTATCAGTACGCACTGGTAGATCGCAGTGGCGGACACGACCTGGCACAGCTTCGTGCACTTCAGGACTGGTTTCTAAAGTTCGAACTCAAGACCCTGCCGAACGTTGCGGAGGTGGCCACTGTGGGGGGTATGGTCAAGCAGTACCAGGTGCAGCTTGATCCGCTCAAACTGGCCAGCCTCGGTATCACTCAAGCTGAGGTAACCGAGGCTATCGGCAAGGCCAATCAGGAAACCGGTGGTGCCGTGCTGGAGATGGCAGAGACTGAGTTCATTGTACGGGCCTCAGGCTACCTAAAAACGCTTAATGACTTTCGTGCTATCCCGTTGAAGCTCGGTGCTGGAGGTGTACCGGTGAGTCTTGGCGATGTCGCCACGATCCAGTTGGGGCCGGAAATGCGGCGTGGCATTACTGAACTCGACGGCGAAGGCGAGACCGTCGGCGGCGTGGTGATTTTGCGCAGCGGCAAGAATGCTCGCGAGACCATTGCGGCGGTCAAGACGAAGCTCGACGAACTGAAAAGCAGTTTGCCGGCTGGAGTAGAAATCGTCACAACGTATGACCGCAGCAAACTGATCGACCGTGCTGTGGAAAATCTCAGTCACAAGCTCATCGAAGAGTTCATCGTTGTCGCATTGGTCTGTGGGATCTTCCTGTGGCACTTGCGCTCATCGCTGGTGGCGATCATCTCCCTGCCGGTGGGTGTGTTGATTGCCTTCATCGTAATGCGTTACCAAGGGATCAACGCCAACATCATGTCCTTGGGTGGGATTGCCATCGCCATCGGCGCCATGGTCGATGCCGCCGTGGTGATGATCGAGAACGCCCATAAAAAGATCGAGGCCTGGCATGCGGCCAATCCTGGGGAGGAACTGAAGGGAGAGCGTCATTGGCATGTGATGACTGAAGCGGCAGCGGAGGTAGGCCCAGCACTGTTCTTCTGTTTGTTAATCATCACCCTGTCGTTCATTCCAGTTTTTACCCTGGAAGCACAGGAAGGGCGATTGTTCGGCCCATTAGCTTTCACCAAGACCTACGCCATGGCCGCAGCGGCAGGATTGTCAGTGACCTTGGTGCCAGTGCTGATGGGCTACTGGATTCGGGGTCGAATCCCCACTGAGCAACATAACCCGCTAAACCGTTGGCTGATCCGGATCTACCAGCCCGCTCTGGACGCGGTCTTGCGTCGACCAAAGATCACGCTGCTGGTGGCGCTATTGGTTTTTGTCAGTGCGCTATGGCCAATGTCGCGCTTGGGCGGCGAGTTTCTCCCCCCGTTGGACGAGGGCGATCTGCTCTATATGCCTTCAGCCCTGCCGGGATTGTCGGCGCAGAAAGCGGCGCAATTGCTGCAACAAACCGACCGCCTGATTAAGACTGTTCCAGAGGTCGAACACGTCTTTGGTAAAGCAGGTCGCGCCGAAACCGCTACCGATCCGGCACCGCTGGAAATGTTCGAAACCACGATTCAATTCAAACCTCATCAGCAATGGCGCCCAGGCATGACCCAGGAAAAGTTGGTGGAAGAACTGGATCGAGTGGTACGAGTTCCTGGGTTAACCAATATCTGGATACCACCGATTCGAAACCGCATCGACATGCTGGCCACTGGGATCAAGAGTCCCATCGGAGTGAAAGTTGCTGGCACCAACCTGACGGAGATCGATGCCGCTACTCAGGCGGTCGAGCGGGTGGCCAAGGGTGTACCCGGTGTCAGTTCGGCTCTGGCCGAGCGACTGACCGGTGGCCGCTATATCGACGTGGATATCGACCGCAAGGCCGCCGCCCGCTACGGACTAAATATCGCTGATGTGCAGTCCATCGTTGCCGGCGCTATCGGCGGCGAAAACGTCGGGGAGACCATTGAAGGCCTCGCACGCTTTCCGATTAACGTGCGTTACCCACGTGAATGGCGTGACTCGGTCGGCAGCCTGGAGCGATTACCGATTTACACTCCGTTAGGCAGCCAGATCACCCTCGGCACTGTGGCGAAGGTCAAGGTCAGCGACGGGCCGCCAATGCTCAAGAGCGAGAACGCACGGCCTTCAGGCTGGGTGTATATCGATGTGCGTGGCCGGGACATTGCTTCTGTGGTCGCCGATCTACGCCAGGTCGTCAATGAACAGGTCAAGTTGCAGCCCGGCATGAGCCTGAGCTACTCAGGGCAGTTCGAATTTCTGGAACGGGCTAACGCACGCCTCAAACTGGTGGTGCCAGCCACGCTGTTGATCATCTTCGTGCTGCTCTACCTGACGTTTGCGCGCTTCGATGAGGCGTTGTTGATCATGGCCACGCTGCCATTCGCACTGACGGGCGGGGCATGGTTCCTCTATCTGTTGGGATTCAATCTGTCGGTCGCCACCGGAGTCGGCTTTATCGCCCTGGCCGGGGTGTCTGCCGAGTTCGGCGTAATCATGCTGCTTTACCTGAAGAACGCCTGGGCCGAGCGTGAAGACCTCGGCGACAACACTGAGCGCGGGCTGGTTGCGGCCATTCGCGAAGGCGCTGTGCAGCGCGTTCGACCCAAGGCCATGACCGTTGCCGTGATCATTGCCGGCCTTTTACCCATTTTGTTGGGCAGCGGTACTGGTAGCGAAGTGATGAGCCGCATCGCCGCGCCTATGGTCGGCGGCATGATCACGGCCCCCTTGCTTTCCCTGTTTGTCATTCCGGCAGCCTATCGCCTGATGCGTCGCCGGCACCTCATAGTTGAACCCATCAACCCTCAAGGAAAAGTCGTATGAAACTGACCATGATTGCAGTTGCAAGCACCGTATTTGCGCTTTCACTTTCTGTCCAAGCGGAGGATATGCCGGGCATGAAAATGGACGGTATGGAGGGCATGCAGATGGAACAAGATTCAAAACAGGCTCAAGTTGCCAATGCCGAGGGAACGATCAAGGCTATAGATACTACGAAGAATACGGTGACCATCTCCCACGGAGCGGTTCCAGCCGTACAGTGGCCTCCAATGACCATGGCCTTTTCAGTGACGGAAGATCAGCTGACAGGTCTGAAGGTCGGAGACCATGTATCGTTTTCCTTTAAGGTAAAGGATGGCAAAGCCGCAATCGTTTCCATTAAAAAATAAGGATGTAACGAGCAAGAATCGGGAGCGGTGGATCCAGCCAAGGGCAAATTCAGCTAGGCTTCGCGCATCGGTTACTCACGGACGATACCCATGCTAAATAACTCTGACGCCAACATAGCCACAGCGGACGCCCTCACACTGCTCCTGCACAATCAGCATGCCTTAGCTGCGGCCATAGAAGAAGTTACCAAGTGGCTTTCAGAGAATGGAGTGGGGAGTGTCGCCGACAACGCGGTTGCTGCCATGGAAACGCTGGACACAAATGCCCGTGGCATCACGGACGCCATCATGCGACTACGCCAGTTGTAGGCATCCTCACCCACTATGATGGAGGCACAAGAGCTCAGAGCCGGAGGCCAGCGATGGAGTGTACTTTCACCCTGAAATATCTATTACCAGCGGGCGACATGGATGTGGATGCGGTATTGGATCGCTTGGCGGAAGAAGGCTGCGATGATGCATTGGTCGGAGTCCGACAGCGAGGTCGCTTGGCGTTGGAATTCGTCCGTGAAGCCCCCTCTGCAAATCACGCAATTGAGAGCACCGTGGAGGATGTGCGTAGGGCCGTGCCTAACGCACGCCTGATCAATCCAGCCCTTACTTCGTGGACGATTGAAGTCGCTCATTTCTAAGCGCGTTAATGAGGCGCATCGCGCCTGTAACGCCCCAACTATCCGGTGCGAGATGATTCGGCTAGGCACGACCTCACTTAATGTCCCTTAAAAGGGACACTAACCTAGCTTTTGCCATTTAATGACCCATTTTGGGGTCATTAACGGATGTCTGTTTTGCGGTCAAAAAAATAGCGAAACAATCGAAAGCACCTGGGGTGATTGCCGCTAGCACTCCTTCATAAGGCCAAATCGTATCTTCGACTCAGGTGCAGGTCGCTCTCGGCATACAACGGGTGGGTATTAAAGCGGGATCAACTCTTGTGAATCCGACGACATACCATCTCTGCCGCCATGGGGGCTCAAAAAACCATGACTTACCAGCCCGCGTAATGAGTAACCAAGTAACCCCAGGCCGAGAGCGCCGACCCATTACTGCGGAGGATGTCCATTGCCTCGGCGGCAGGAATTTTCGTCGGACAGCCCCCCGTCAGATACGCCTTGTCTTTACCCTGGCTGTACAAGTGCATAATCGTTAAAACCATGACCTGTTGCAGCGGCGACATTGCGCGATAGCTTTTGCGCATTGCTTTCAAGGATTCGGGCATTGGCTCTTCTCCGCCAGCCCAATTGAAGCCGCGAGGCCGCAAGTTGTAATGCCTGCCTGGACTTCCATAGGGGCGTTCGACGTGCTCAAAACAACCATCAAGCAAGTAAGCCTCTACGATTCCCCACAGAGCTTGCCCAAAAATATGTCCGCGCTCTGATGCACAGGGGAGTGTAGGGATGGATGCTCCGCAAACCATCGCCAGCGCCGTAAGCTCACCACCGTCCATGCAAGGCACTTTATCGACCATATCAACCAACGCCCATCCTGGAAAACGGCCAGCAGCGAACGTGGGGTTAACTGCCGCGTAGGCAGCAAGGGCGACTGGTTGTAGTGAGTGGTGGATGTAGGCTTGGTTGGCAGTGTGAACATCCGTGAATGCCCATACACCTTCCGAAAGCTGATGGATGCCAATAGCAGACAAAAGGCCTTTGGCCTTATCTACGTAGTCGTCGTTCATGCCGTGCTCCTAGCCTCGCAGTGTGGTCGAACAATTACAAATTGTTCACATATGACGAAGCAGTTCTTCTACCTGTCGATGCTCGTCCGGGGATAAAAGCCCGACCGAATCAAATGCATCTTTTGAGCTGAACTCATATCGTCTATCGTCAGGGGAAACGCCGTTGTCGCAGTAATCCAGATCGCCACAGTCAATGAAGAATGTGATCTGCCAGCCATCGACCTCTATGGTCATCAATCCGCAGGTTGGCGTCATTCCACTGCAGAGCGCTGTACACGACGTAGTGGAGGTTATCGCCGAGCGATACAGGAGCGCTTTCAGGATGAAACACGGATAAAAAGGGCATGACTGCATCTCTCCTAGGTGGTACCTAGAATGAAGACCATGAGATAGGGTTGGTCAAGGAGACAAGGCAAATATATTTTTTCTTTCCCTTTTTAAATCAGTATCTTACGAGCATACCCTTAGCTGGAAAGGGCCTAGATCATCATGTAGACGGCGGCTTCGTTCAGACAGCCGATTGGAAATGGCCCCGGTTATCCTGCAAGCGGAGCGCGCAGACCCCAAGGGTCGTAAGGCATGAGGATGGAAGCCCGCAGGGCCGAGACCCGTCGATAGACGGGGCTTGGTTTACGACAGCCGTCCCCAAAGGGGCATGAACCGTAACGCCATCACTCCTATTTGGACTCATCTTTTCTGTACAGCAACCGACTATCGAAATGCTTTTCGAAAAGCCCCTCAAACGACTCAGGGTCACCATCCCAGTCCCCCTTCCAATGAAGACCAAGCAACGAGTCGAACCGAGCTACCCACTTTTTCTTACCCAGCCTGCTGGCAAGTGCGAGAGCTTCAGGCAGGACGTGGCTGAAGACATCACCTTCCCTTCCCACACCATGCACGTAAGCATCCTGATAGCATTTCATGGCTTCTTCTTCCTGTCCGGACAGAACTAGAAAGCGTCCACGAAGCCATTTCGTGATGTGGCATGTCTCCTCAGCAATGGGTTCCCACGTCTTTTCAAGACGGCCAAGCATGTCCTCAACGGCATCCGCATCTCTAGGTATAGCCGGGTCGTAGAGTGCTTCTCGAAGTGCTGAATACGGTCGATCTGGGCCGATATTTAGAGCTTTTCCCCGCTCCATTGATAGCTCTCGCTTGCGCCAGAAGAAAGCCTCTTCGATGGTTCCGGAACCCTCGGGAAGATTCAGGTGATTTAAGATCGACTCACGATACTTCAAGGGGGTACGGCCTAGGAGCCTGGAGGCCACCATCCACAGCTTGGGAGCGAACTGATCGCTGAGACCCAGCGCCTGCAGTATTTCTTCAGCTCTATCCAGATTAGGAACTGCCGAGCCTTTGAGCCATGCATCGAGAGTATCTCGGCAATTGTCGAGGTCGATTGCATTCACCTCTGCCCGAAACTCACAAATCTGGACGTAGTCCTGAACCCCCCTGGTGCAGAAAGCCTTAATGAGACAACCGAGCGGTGCTGGGTCAGACAACAATTTATCCAAAGATACGACTGGCAGAATGTGATGAGTCATCCTCAACACTAAGCTGCCGCCAAACGCGAAAATTGTCGGCCACAACAGGTACATCATTTCTCGCCGGTTGAGTAAGCCTGCATCGTGTCGGGGGATAAGGGACGCGTAATATTCGAGCCAGCGACGCCATGCTACAAAAATTGCGTTAGCAAACACCTCATCCCCAATGAAGACGGCCAATCGTTTTTCAAGCTTGCACAGAATGGTGGTTGGAATTTCAATCGGATCGAGACCAGGGCGCTTGCGCTCGTCCTTGAATGCCTTTAAATCATCGTAGAAGCCAGTGTTATCAGTTGAAAGAACAAGGCCGCTACGGGTGCCAACCTCGTAAACGATTTCGCCTATAGAGGGATAGGGTGAGACTGGAAGTTTCATACAATCACCTGACCCAAGGAGGAAATCCCCCTTGGGCACTGATCCTTCATTTTTTTGTTTTGTCTGCCGCACTCGCTGCTCGGGAAGCAAAGCTATTCGGAGGGATAATGCCGTCATTCTCTCGAGCCGTCGCGGAGTAGATGCGGGATTTGGCGTCTTGAGTCATAGGCTGCGATTTTGCGCCTGAAGCTTTCTTGGTCATGTCATTTTCCTTTAAGGTCGGATTGAACGCCTAAGCGTTGTGGTCGACTTTACGTAGGCTCCCGATTGCAGTCAGGGGGGCAAACTCGGAAAAAATCTGAAAACTGCATCACAACCTGCGAATTCCAAGACTGCGGTCGCCATTTCGGGCCCAAAGGCCCGGCTGAAAGATAGTCCATGTGCGATAGCATGAACGCAGTGTCATCGTTAGCTGCTCCATGTTGCCTCCCGGTATTATCTGCGACCGAAGCACACTTGACCTTATGCTGGACGCAGACATTGTCTTGACGAAGAGCGCCACGCTACTTCGGGCAGAAGGAATGCCTGAGTCGGAATGGCTATCGACCGCAGTGCGCCGATTTCGCGCAATTCTTGCAGGTCACGACGTACACGCGGACGACGATTGAATAGATAATTTCGGCGAAAGTACGCAGCCTATTTGATGCTGCTGTCCATTGAAGAGCACAACCCCGGTGCGGATTCCCTTGCAGGGATCTGTTCAGACCTAGGATTACCTAGAACCGGGGCTTTGCGCTTCATGAGCGCATTCGAGTGCTGGCGTAGTTCACAAGGCGGTAGTCGAGCACGATCCAATGCTGTCCAACCGTCGCTCCTTCGAGCCGACGGCTCGGCTCATTCCGCCAGCAAGACCGCAGATGGTCATCGCACGAATCGTTTGAGTGATCGTCGACTCGCTATCACTTGCTCTCGTATCTCGTCTGGATTTATCGACATGCCGCCGTCAGGTGTCACGCGGAGCGACTGCAGCTTATTGAGGGCAGCAATGAAGGCGCGATCTCTCGCTTGCTCTGAGCCAGATCTTTTGTCACGCCAAACGAATTCGATGCATCGCCATAAAAAAATCATACCGCTCTCCATTGCTGTCGAAACATGGAACGCATTTTCATTGGGGGGGGATATGGTGACTGATGCATCTCAGGGTTCTCCCTTAGCAAGGTCTCCCAGCTTGGAGAGACCTCTTATTTTCCAGCAAGCGACTACGGCTTTTCTTTGAGGCAAGCGGAGCGCGCAGACTTAAGGATGGAAGCCCGGCAGGGCCGGGACAACGGCGAGCATCGCCGGGCCTGGTTCACGACAGCCGGCCCGGTAGGGCACGCAAAAGACAGACCTAAATGCGAGCTCAGCATCCTAGATTTCAAACTGCATCTCTCCGAGGTTGTGGTGTGAAATGAAACCTACGGGGCTGCAGGGGTCAAGGAAGAAAGGTGGGTTTTCCGAGATTTCCGACGAAAAATCAGTATGTTATGAGCATACCCTTAAGCGGAGGCTACCTTTGTTAGGAGGGATCTGATCACTATAAAGGCCGTCTTCCCCCTGCGTGGCTAATGCTGCTGATAGGGAGTGACTCACGTTGCCAGGCAAGCGGAGCGCGCAGACCTGGAAGGTCGGAGGGCATGAGGATGGAAGCCCGCAGGGCCAAGACCTGTCGTAGACATGGCTTGGTTAACGACAGCCGTCCCTGCAAGGGCATGCCACCACTACCGCAGCGTTGATGATTACCGAAAGGTGCGATGATCAAATGATCGGGACACAACTCCCTGTGCGAAAAGATCATACGTTTTGCGCAACGCTACCTCGTCGCCAGAAGACAACCTCGGGTGCAGCATCTTGAGGTGCATCGTGTCGCGTGCCCTGTTAGTTAAGCTCAGGCCTGCAGATAGTGATCGTTGAGCTTAAGAAAGGCAGGGTGAAAGAGGGTGATTCAGCGATGCGGATGAGGATCGTTTCGCACCACATACCCGAGGTTGTAGGAGTTTCAGGTGGTAGTTCCGTAAGTCCGGATCTGAGGGGGGGCAGGTAAATGCCATCCCCACAGCGACCGATATTCGGATTTTTTTGATTTCCATTAGTGGAGACTTCGTCAGATGCGAGATTTATCTATGCGGGTGGACGAAACCATTTCAACCACGTTTCGTTCTTTCACCTTAGCCTTGAGCGTCTGATTCTCGTCCAGCAGTACCTCATTGATGGATGCGATGGTCGCGAGCTTGGCCCGAAGCTCCTCAATCTCATGACGGTAGCCCGCAGACTTCTGACGCTCGGCAATAAGATCTTGATGTTTGACATCTCGCATGGCACGACTGGATCGTCCCTGGAGCTCTCGTATAGCCTCTGCGATTGCTGGATAGTAATTATGGATGAGCGCCGTCGATACTCCGGCCTCACGAGCCACAGCGGCGATGGTCACCTTAGTTTCCCCGCTACGAGATCGACCATTTTGGATACAATAGATGGCTAGCTTCAGATCCTTCGCTCGATCCACGGCAGGCTTGTAATTGGCTGATTTGTCCTTGCTCTTCATGCGCTTAGAGCCTCTGGAGGCACGCCCAGCTGTACCAAAACCTCTCGGCAGCGGTTCAGGTCGCGCTCAACGCGTTGGCGACCTCCTTCACCAATGTCTTTGCAGTTCAGCAGTTCTTTAAGGTCATCGTAGAGTCGCTGGTAGATGGGCCCATGAGTACTCCCGATCACGGAGTGGTCGCAACCACTGCAACGGGTACGCTCAAGGGTGTTGCCGACACAACCGTCGTTGTCTGCCGTACACCAGGCATGGCCATTGCTGCGGATCGCTGTGCTCTCAGAGATGGACTTCAGCATGGAGGTACGATCTTTGAAGATCAGCAGGTTTTCCGGTTCTCGTTGCCAGCCCTTGATGGCGCGCCCGTAGCCTCCGGCCAAGGGTTCATCACCAATCCATCCGTCGACGATGCCGAGCTTGATGTCTTCCATCTCACCTTGAATTTCAACGTACAAATCAAGATCCAGATGTTGTCCCCAGCTTTCGTCCATGGCATATCCCAAGGTCATGTCCAGCGACCAGTGAGCATAATGCTCCTTGAGGTAGCGCAGGTCGCCAAAGCGGCTGTGGGCGGCGTAGTTAGCGAATTTGCGTCTGAATTGGTGGCTGGCGAGCTTCCATTTCAATCCGCAGTCCTTGGCAAATGCCTTTAAAAGGCCGTCCCAACCCGCGTTAGAAAGTGTACGAACTCGATTACCTTCTTTGGGGTATAAGCCTAGAAACACAGAGTTACGATGCGCACGGGCTTCAGTGATCTCTGGATCTTGCGCGTTTGTTAGACGTCGCTGAATGATTTCGTCGGAAATCATCGCTTGGTATGGCGTAGCCCAGCGCTCGATGACGCGGAGGGCCCGAACCCCTGCCTCTGGGATCATCCAGTCATGGATTCCTTCATCAGTCTTCTCCGATTTAGATCGCATCCAATGGTAAATCGTCGCGTCATCATCCTCGGTGCGCCGATGCGCCCCCGATTGCAGGTTAGCCAATTCGTGATTACGGCAACCCGAGGTGCTCGCCAGAACGATGTAGCAGGCTGTGCGTAGGTCTAATAGCGATTTGTTGAACTTCCTAAGGCCACCCTCCCAACCCACCTCACTCAAGTGCTGGTTTTTAGCTCGGATTACGTCGAATCTTTTCTGAAACCCTGCTTTCGAGGCGATATTATCCAAGTCATCGCGCAGATCTAGCAGTAGCTTACCTCGCTCCACCTGCTGATGAGCTTCCTCGAATAAAGTACAGAACACATCATCGGGAATCAGTGGTGTCTTCCCCCCATTGGGCGTACCGAGTATCCCCGCCATTGCTCTTGCAGAAGTCTCAGGCCAAGGATGCTGTGGAAACTTGTCATCGGTGTATTGACTCAACTCATACAACGCCTCTACAGCCTTGAATCGAGCGTGCAAGCCGTCTGCTGATAACGGCTTACCGTTGCGAGGTTGTAAATGAGCCTTACAGGCCTTGACATACGTGGCGGCGAGCACAGGTGTCACACTGCCAAGCTGGCTAAGTTTCAGAGCGTCCAAGTGCCGTAGGAAGGGTGACAGCCCAGTGAAGAGACCGGTAATTGTCGCGCCTCTAGGCCGATTACCTGCCTCCCGACCTCGTCTCAGATAACGATAAAACACTGCCTTCACAACCTGACGAAACACTGGGGGCACCGTATCGAAAGCAATCCGTCTATCACTGATCGCAACGTTTTTAGGGAAGCCATTGAGATACCAAACGTCATCACTATATCTGCTGATAATCACCCAATGCCCATCAACTTGATTGGCACTGATGATCAGCCTATCTTGCTCTGAATCGGACAGGCCGCGCACATCTCCAGGTTGAGCGGTGATGGTCGCAAAAGGTAGATCTTCTGAGATGTCTTCAATCATGAGAAGACCTCCAAGCTGCCAATAAGCTCAACAGACCAGAACGGGTGAGGTTGAGTACGAGCGTGCTGCTTCGCGGCCTCCACTGCAGCAGGCTTGAAGGTGCCACGGCGAAGTCCCTCAGCAATGATGTAGTCGTCGATGAGGCGAGGGATGTGGGCAAGCTCACGTGCCCACCGACGCTTGTCCATACGGGAGCGTTCAGCCAGAACGCGGAAGTAGAAGCTGAACAGTTTGTAGAGGTCTTCGGCGGTCACTGCGTAGTGCTTACAGCGCACGCAGTTCATAAAATTCATGCAGGTTGCGCCTTCGCGTTTCGGGGCGAACTGGCCGTTTACAGGATCTGCACAGCGGCCTAAGGGGTTTTCCTTGTAGGTTGCACCGATAGTCGCAGTCAGAAGCTCCTCCACCAACAACTCTCCCATGAACCGCCAGTTTCGCCGAGCATCCTCGTTGGGAGCTAAATAGTTCTGATCGGTGATCCGTGGGGTGTTGCCGAGAGCAGATGCGGTGGTTGCGAGGTCTCCATCAGTTAGCTCAAAGATGCGGTTTGCAAAAGTCTTACGTAGGCGAGCGATGTTGATACGAAGCGGTTTTCCGTCGGTGTCCTTCAACCCATACTCAGCTACCAGGCTGGCCGTGCCTGCCTCCAACATTCCTCCGGATAGTGACGTGACCTCACTCGTTGAATTTCTTTGCCGATTGCGGTACAGCCACACGCGACCCTTGAGGTCGTCCGGAGCTTCTGAATCCAGGGGTTCAGTCAACTTCATCACGCGACGGATCAGGCGTTCCACGTTGACCCTGACGCTGGGCATTGCCTCCAGCACGCGCTCGGCCTTCGACTCAGTTCGAATAGCTACTTTGCTGGTGTTGTAGCCACGGCGCTTCCATAGCACGAGGAAGACGGTGTCGTCTTTGGGATGGGGACGTAAGCAATTGCGGCCCATCTCTAGCAATGGAGTGGCATTACGTCCGGTATGCAGAGCCACGACCAGCAAGCTGTAGGCCAATAGTTCACTGGTTGGCGGCGCGTCATTGATAAAAATGGGTTTTATGGCCTGCCGCAATGCCGCTGCGAACTCTTGTCGTTCACGCTTGGATAGGGGCGTCTCGCCCTTGGACTTGCGATTGGAGTTCGGAAATGGGTTGCGCGGAAAGGTGGCATCATCGCCAGACGTGACCAGCGGGAAAATGCCCCGCGTCCCAAGGGCATGAAGCACCGCCTTGGCACGCGCGTAATAGGTTTTCTGTCCAGGGGTGGATAATGCCTGTCCAGCGAGATGGCCTAGATAGCTGTCGATAAGGCTCCGACTCACATCATTCAGCGTCAACTCACGCGCTAAGGCCATCGCCTGGAGCACGCAAAAATCTAGGAATTTCACTAATCCACTGTTGCAATAACTCACCACTGTAGCAACCGAGAGGATGCCCTCTTGCCCTGCTAGGAAGCGCTCGATTTGTCGCTGGCAGACGTAGGTGATGGGATCAATACCTGAACCGTACCACCGAGCAAAATCGAATGCTCTGGCGTTGGATGAGTTGCGCCCAAATGAGACCACTGTGTTTGCTGGAGGGATAGCCTCAGGCAAGATGATCACATTACCTGCCGCGTCCACGCTGTGTTCGACCTGTGGGACGCTGAGGTCAGTCTTGGTAAATACCTTACGCTTACCCATCAAGCCGCTCCCGCCATCTCATTCAATTCGTCGTCATAGGCAAACACGGCCTCATCGGCCATTTCGTTGACCAAGTGCAGATAGATCATGGTGGTCTGAACCGAGCTGTGGCCAAGTTGACCCTGCAGGAACACCAAGGGATCGAGCCCGTTCTGTGGGTTGCGCTGAAGGTTGACCAAGGTGTGGGTTGCGTAGGTGTGACGCAGCATGTGGGCATTGACGTCAATTCCAGCGAGCTTCCCGGTCTCGCTAACGATCCGGTTCAGGCTCTTGCCGGCGCTGCCGTAGGGCTCTCCGAGATGGTTGAGGAACAGTGGCTTTTGGTTCTTGCTCAGAGACGCCCGCTCGCCACGTACCTTGGACACGTAGCGGTGGAGTTCGGACATGAACTTGCGACTGACCCAGATATCTCGCTCCTTACTACCCTTGGTCTCCATGCCGCTGCCGTCGAAAGGATCCAGTCGGATGCGAAGATTGCGCTCGGTTCGTCCGGCCTTGTCTGGGTCGAAAACATACGTCAGTGGGAAAGTCGCCAATTCGTTACGACGCAGACCTGTGCGCAGGGCCAGCTGAATCATGATTCGGTGATGTGGATTATCCGCTACGGACATAAGTGACTTGGTCTGGGACATGCTCAGAAACTTGGGCAGAGGCTTGTGACGACGCGGCATCACATCGTTTACCAAGGCTTTGCCACCACTGGCATTAACATGCTCAAGGAAGCTGGATTCGCGCTTTACAGTTCGCTCCTCGTGACCGAACGGCAGGCGCTTAACCCAACCTTTCTCCAGGGCGAACTCGTAGAACTTGCAGATGTACGTCAGTCGCTGGCGGGTAGTGTTGAGGGCCAGTTCGCAAGTCACCAGGCAGTAGTCCCTGTAGGCAGCTACAAGGCTCTTGGCCTCACCACGATCTACGTCCCGCCAATCGAGGTCATGGGCTTGCAGGAAGCTGAAGAAGTCGTACAGCGCTCTTCCTGTACTGGGCCAGGATTGCTTCGAGCCGATCTCCCCACGAAGGAGGTAACGACGGAAGAATAGATTGGCCTGAGTGCAGCTCTCCATCGAGTCCCATAGCAGAATCGGAAACCCTTGGTAAGGTTGCCCTGCGATTACGAAATCCTCGGTGCCCCACACTAGCTCCATCTTTCACCCTGTCGTCGGCCAATCGTTCTGTGACTCTGTCTGCTTGGTCTGTGTAAAGGCTAACCATGCGACCCTTCACTCCCCATGAACAGAGCTATGATTTTAATATCATATAGATCTAACGACAGCAACGCTCCAGATCATAAGGCGTTCCTCAAGGTTTGCAGGTGGGCGACCTGACGGCTGAATTCAACGCTGGACAGCCGTTGCTTCGGTCGCGGGCTCATGGCCTGGCTGATAGCGCGTGTGGGTTGGCCGGTCAGGCGTGCGAGCACCAGCCATTGTTCGGCGACGCCGAGTTGATCAAAACCGGGATGACGGCGCCGCACCCGGCGCAGGATGTCTTGCTGCAAGGCTTGCAGCAGACTGTCCTGACCGCTGCGGCGCAAGATGAAATCGGCGCTGGCACGCAGGTGTTCCTGAAGTTGTCGACGGGCTCTCGGCGCCGGTTCAATCAATGGACCGTGGCGCACACCGACATGCCAGAGGCCAAGGCCGATCAGGGCGATGAGCGCGACCAATGCCTGAGGGAAATAGCGCAGCAACAAGGTCAGCAGGCTGTCGTGATCGGTGTTGAACAGCAGCGTCACCTGGGTGTCCGCGGTCAGGTACCAGAGCAGCCAGGCATTGTCGTACTGGTCGATGGCCGGGGTTTTCCACAGGTCGGCGTCGGTGACCACGATGATCGAGCCCAGCCCTTGGTTGAGTTGCATCATGTGCGTGGCCTTGCCGCTGTTGGCCCAGGCTTGCGCGAGATTGTTCGGGTCTTCGAGATGGAACGCGGTATCGAAGGTGGCGTAGGCCGGGGCGTCTTCATCCTCAAGATACAGTTTGGTCAGGTTGGGGTAAGGATCCTCACCGGTAGCGGGTGGCGGGTCCTTGAGGTCTTTGCTCAGTGACTGGTGCACCTGCACCCGGTCGAGCAGCAGGTCATTGCTTTGGCCGGTTTTTTCATCCCACAGTGATTCGGCGATGAACAACAGGCGCCCACCGGCGCGGGTCCAGTTCATCACTTGGTCAATCTGCCGTGGCGTCATGTTGTACCGGTCGCCGAGCAACAAAAGGCTGTGCTGGTGCGGGTCCAGCGTCGGCAGCACGTCGAGGCTGTTGGCATGGCCGACGGTCAGGCCCTGTTTGCGCAGGAAGTGTTCGGCGGCCAGATAAGGGTTGGCCTGGGCTTCGGGCGAAGGGCCGTGATCGATGTCTGCCTGATAGGGCGTTGCCTTGAAAAACAGATAAACACTCAGCGCAGCCAATAGCACCGCGATGAACACGCCGACCGCCAGCCAGAGACGCCGGTTCAATGCGCCGCTCCCGGGCCGAACAGCGCCCGCCAGCCATCACAGAGTTCCTGTTGCACCTGCGCGGGGGGCAGGCGATGCCCGTAGGCCATGTTCTGCCAGTGCCCCGTCAGTTTTTTGCTGAAAGTCAGCAGCGCGGGTTGCTGCAGGTGTTCAACGCGCTCCAGCACCTCGCCCTCGGTGTCGGCCGGTTTCAGCGCCATGTTGTAGTCGTGCAGCAAGTGACTGAGCAGGGCGCGATAAAGCAATCCGAGAGCTTCACGCGGGTTGGTTTGCCAGAGGCTTTCCGCACTGGCGGCGATGTCGGCAGGCAGGGTTTCACGGTTGAGGTCCAGGCCGAATGCTTGCTGTGGCAGCGGCCGTGCAACTTTGCGCGGCAACCTCGGTCGGCGACTGACGAACGCCTGCAACCAGTCGCGGTAACGCCAGATCAACAAACTGATGACCCCGATCACCGTACCCCACAGCAGCACTTCAATCAGGGTGGCCAATGCACCGAAACGCTGGTTATCCAGCAACTTGAGCAGCGCCTTCAGCCACTCGGGGGCCTTGCCATCGTCCGGTGTTTCGGCGGCGGGTTTGTCTTCGCCGCCAAAACGATAGCGGGTGACCGTTTCCTTGTTCTTGAATGGCGGCTGATCGAGGATCGCCTTGATGCTGTCCCGGGACGCCTGGCTGGTCAGAGGCTGGTCCAGCAGACGCGGGCTGTCCGGTGAGATCGCGGGCTCGGCGGCCCACACGGTTTGCGCCGCTGGCATCAGCAAAAATGCCGCCAGCAGCAGGGCGACGGCGGTACTGCTCAGACGTTGGCGCAGACGACGGAACACCAGCTCGATATCCCAGGCCTCCAGCACCGTGCGCCGGTTCAGATAAAGGCTGAAGCCGCAGGCCACGTAAACCGGTTCCCACACCACGAGCACCAACACGTAAAACACGTTGGTCAGGTGTTCCAGCCAGCGCCAGTCTTGTGTGGCGGCGGACAGCAGCGTCTGCCAGCTCCAGTCCAATTCAACCTGTTGCGGCAGGAACAGATAAAACAGCACCATCAGGCCGACCCACAGTGCACTTTCCAGATGCACGCCGATGATCGTCAGCCATCGCGCCGCGCCGCCGTCGCGTTGCAACAGCACCTGCAAGCGCTGTTGCCGCGCTTGCCCACTCAGGCCTTCGAGTTGCACCACCGGCATCAGGAAACTGCGACTCAGACTCAAGCGTCGCCAGGTGAGGCTTGCGAGCAATTGTGGCTTGAGCAATCTCGGCCATTGGCGCAGCGCCTGTTTCAAAGTGGGCGTTTCACCAAACATGGCTTTGGACAGGATGTACAGTGGCAGGCGTTCGAACGCCGGTTTCAGCCACCAGAAAATGAAGGCGGCGAGGGACGGTGAATCCCACAACAACAAGGTGAGCATGGCGAAAACCGGCAAGGTCACGATGGCCCAACTGGTCATCAACAGGCGTCGGTGCCGCTGGCTCAGCAGGACGCCGAGGTCCATGGCTTCCCAGGTTGTTCGAGGGCGGATCACCACGGTCGCGTCACTCAGGCGCATGACGAGTCCGTCCGGCAAACAGCAGATACATTGCTACCAAAAACCACAGCATCGCGCCGACCAGATACTTGGTCATCGGCGCCGGCCCGGTCATGGATGACCAGTAGGCTTCGATAAATGCAGCGATCAACAGAAACAGCATGACCCCGCAAATCAGTAATACGCTTTTGCGCGCCGCGACTCGCAACGCTTCGGCGCGTGGCAGGCGCCCCGGTGCGATCAATGCCCAGCCCAGTTGCAGGCCGGCGGCACCCGCCAGGGCAATGGCGCTGAGTTCGAAAGCACCGTGGCCGATCACGAACGACCAGAAGGTTTGCCCGTAGCCGATCTGTGTCAGGTGCCCGGCCACCGCGCCGATCATCAAGCCATTGAAGAACAGGAAAAACGCGCTGCCCAGGCCAAACAGCAAACCGCTGGCGAACGTCTGAAAAGCAATGCCGATGTTGTGCATGATGTAGAAGCCGAACATCACCCAGTCTTCACTGGCCGCCCGTTCCGCGGAGCGGCCCAGGTGCCCGGCGTTGGGGTCGTACATGCTTTGCATGTCGCTGACCTGTTGTGCCGGGATCAGGTTGTAGACCAGGTCCGGGAACAGATACACCAACAGTGCGAAGCCGATCAGGCTGCCGAAAAACATCAGGCTGGCGGCCAGCACGAAGCGCCACTGTTCGCGCACCAGCCGCGGAAAATCCGCGAGGATGAAGCCGAGCACATTGGCACCCAGGCGGCTGCGATGTCGATAAAGTTGTTGATGCCCGCGCAGGACCTGTTGCTGCAACGAGTCGATCAGGAAACTGCTGTATCCACGTTCCTGAGCCAACGCCAGGTGCTGGCAGAGCCGGCGATAGTCTTTCGCAAAACTGGCGACACGTGAGGTGTCTTTATTGCGCTCCAGACTGTCGAGCATGAGGGAAAACTGCGCCCATTCAGCCTTGTGGCGATTCTCGAAAAGACTTTGCTTCATGCGGGGCCCAACAAGCCGCGGGCGATGCCGTTGAGTTCCGCCACCGCCCGTGGCGCTGCGACGTTCAACGGTTGGGCGAGGATAGAGGCAAGTTCATTGACCCGCGCTTCGGAGAGTTCACCCTGGCGTTCGGCAAACCCTAGGATGGCGCGTTGCTCGGTCAGCGTCATGGCGAAGGCCGGACGTCGCGGTTCGGCGTCGGGCACTTGCGGTCGGGTGAGCGGCTGTTCGCGGTAGATGACCAGCGTGCCGGCGGCGAGGTCGCCGAGGCGTTTGAAGCTGGGGTGTTGCAGGCAACTGATGGCGCCGAGGAAATAGCCGAACGGCAACAGGTCGACAAATCGCAGCAGGTTGCGCAACAGCGAAGCGGACCAGCCGATCGGCGTGCCGTCATCCTGCACCACCCGCAGGCCCATCCATTGCTTGCCCGGCGAGCGTCCCTGATTGAGCACTTCGAACAACACCATGTACCACCAGCTCACTGCGAACAGCAGGATCGAGCCCAGCCCGGCGCCGAGTTTCCCCAGAAACGCGAGGACGATAAACAGCAGACCCAGAATCAGCCCGCGCAGCCCGAGGTCGATGGAGAACGCCAGCGCACGGACCATCAACCCGGCCGGGCGCAGTGGCAAGTCGATGCCTTCCGGCGTTTCAACCTGATACCGCGTATCCAGTGGCGGGGACAGCGTCGCTTTCCTTTGCAGTGCTGTGGTCTCGAGCATGGGCAACCTGGTGATGTGGCCTGATCGGGATTCTCTGTGTGTCCGATGCTAGCAGCCTCACGGGGGGAAACGACATAACTATGTATTGCACGGTGCGTGGTCAGAGGTGATTGAATGCAAGATTACTGGCCGGGGCGGGATGTGAACGCCTAGACTTCGCCGATCTTCAGTTCAGGAATAGCCCGTGACCTCGATCTTCTGGTACGACTATGAAACCACCGGCATCAACCCGCGTTGCGATCGTCCACTGCAAGTGGCGGGGCTGCGCACTGACTTTGATCTCAATGTCATAGACGAGCCGGTCAATCTTTATTGCCAGCCCAGTGAAGACATCCTGCCGCATCCGGCAGCCTGCGCGATCACCGGCATCACGCCGGGCCAACTGACCGAACACGGTTTGAGCGAAGCCGATTTCATGACTCGGGTTCACGCGCAACTGGCGGCACCGGGCACTTGTGGCGCGGGTTACAACACCTTGCGTTTCGACGACGAGATGACTCGTTACAGCCTGTACCGAAATTTCTTCGACCCCTATGCCCGCGAGTGGCAGGGCGGTAACAGTCGCTGGGACCTGATCGATGTGGTGCGTGCGGCGTATGCCTTGCGGCCCGATGGCCTGGTTTGGCCGACGGACGACGAAGGACGGGTGACGCTCAAACTCGAACGCCTGACCGCCGCCAACGGTATCGATCACGGCAATGCTCACGAAGCGCTGTCGGACGTTCGCGCGACCATCGCACTGGCACGGCTGATCCGGGAAAAACAGCCGAAGCTCTACGACTGGCTGTTTCAGTTGCGCAGCAAACAAAAGGTGATGGATCAGATTCGGCTGTTGCAGCCGATGGTGCACATTTCCGGGCGTTTTTCGGCGGCACGCAGTTATGTCGGCGTGGTGTTGCCGCTGGCCTGGCATCCGCGCAACAAGAACGCGCTGATTGTCTGTGACCTGCACCTGGATCCCCAGGGGTTGCTCGACCTGGATGCCGAGACCTTGCGCCAGCGTTTGTATACCCGTCGCGATGAACTGGCCGAAGGCGAACTGCCGGTGCCGCTCAAACTCATCCACATCAACAAATGCCCGGTGGTGGCGCCGTTGTCGGTGCTTCGTCCCGATGATCAGCAACGACTGGGGCTGGATATGGCGCTTTATCAGGAACGCACGCTGCGACTAAGTGCCGCACAAACAATTTGGCGAGATAAAGTTCAGGCCATTTATGCCCGAGAGGATTTCGCCCAGAGCCAAGACCCTGAACAACAGTTATACGATGGTTTTATCGGTGATCGGGACCGGCGTCTTTGTGAGCAAGTCCGGGCGGCTGACCCGGCGCAATTAGCGCAAGAGCAATGGCCTTTCGATGATGAACGTTTGCCTGAATTATTGTTTCGATATCGCGCACGTAACTTTCCCGAAACGTTGAGTTTCGAAGAGCAAGAACGCTGGCGAGTATTCTGTCAGCAACGTTTGTCAGCGCCCGAGTGCGGGGCACCCAATACCCTGGAAGCATTTGTAGAAGCTGCAGCCCAATTGAACATTACTGCGACGCCATTCCAGCAAGAGGTGCTCAATGAGTGGAACAGTTATGTCCAGGCATTGCGCAAACGTTTGAATCTTTGAAAATGAAAATGCACGGGCCTGAATCTCGGGCATAAAAAAACGCCAGCGATTGCTGGCGTTCTTTTTTGTCGCGGATGGGTCTGCGACAAGCTTTGCGGCTTAGCCCAGCAGGGTAGCCCAGCCTTCAACCACGTCGCCGCCCCACTTGGCTTTCCACTCTTTCAGAGTTTTGTGGTTGCCACCTTTGGTTTCGATGACTTCGCCGTTGTGCGGGTTTTTGTATTGTTTAACTTTGCGAGCACGCTTGGTGCCAGTAGTTTTTACTGCGCCGCCGCGTGGTGCTTTGGTTTTGGATTCTGGATCCAACAGCGCAATGATGTCACGCAGGGACTTGGAGTATTCGCCCATCAGGGTGCGCAGTTTGCCTTCGAATTCCAGCTCGGTTTGCAGTTTGTCGTCTTGGGACAGGTTCTTCAAACGGGCTTGCAGCTCTTTGATAGCTTCTTCGGTGGCACGATATTCGTTGATCAAGGACATGGGGACTACCTTATGTTGTGCGCTGGATGGCAGGGGACAGTGCGGCAATAATAGTCAGGGTGTTTCATCAAGTAAACATTTAACCGGGGTTTATTTAAATTAGTTGCGATGAATAGGGCGCAAATTGGATGTACAGTTAAATAGTGTGACGCAGGTATCACAGATATTCACAATTGAATGCTTGAAGAATGCTGACAGGATCACCATCGCGCAGGTAACCGACAGCCCTCAACGCTTGTGCCACCGGCCTTCGTGCAACGCGAGGTGTCATCTATACTGCAGTTTTTTTGCGCAATCGCTAGAATGGCGGCCTTTGCGAAGTTCTGGAGTTTCCCCCTCATGCGCACTTTTCGGCTGGTGATTGCTTGCCCGGACCGCGTCGGCATCGTTGCTAAAGTCAGTAACTTTCTGGCGTCACATAACGGCTGGATCACTGAAGCGAGCCACCACTCGGACAATCTCAGTGGCTGGTTTTTCATGCGTCACGAAATTCGTGCCGACTCGCTGCCTTTTGGTATCGAGGCTTTCCGCGAGGCGTTTGCGCCGATTGCCGAAGAGTTCTCGATGAACTGGCGCATTACCGATACCGCGCAGAAGAAGCGCGTGGTGTTGATGGCAAGCCGTGAGTCCCATTGCCTTGCCGACTTGCTGCACCGCTGGCACAGCGATGAACTGGATTGCGAAATCTCCTGTGTGATTTCCAACCATGATGATTTGCGCAGCATGGTCGAGTGGCACGGCATTCCTTACTACCACGTACCGGTCAATCCGCAGGATAAAGA
This sequence comes from Pseudomonas sp. BF-B-15, assembly GCF_019946675.1. Taxonomy (NCBI): domain Bacteria; kingdom Pseudomonadati; phylum Pseudomonadota; class Gammaproteobacteria; order Pseudomonadales; family Pseudomonadaceae; genus Pseudomonas; species Pseudomonas sp. BF-B-15. The sequence continues at coordinate 956 of NZ_JAGYFZ010000007.1, read as the reverse complement.
GCCGGCGTTCGCCGAAGTCTCGCGCCTGGTCAAACAGCACGATGCCGAAGTGGTGGTACTTGCCCGCTACATGCAAATCCTGCCGCCCGAGTTGTGCAGCGAGTATGCGCACAAGGTCATCAACATTCACCACAGCTTCCTGCCGTCGTTCGTCGGCGCCAAGCCGTATCACCAGGCTTCCATGCGTGGGGTGAAGTTGATCGGTGCGACGTGCCACTACGTGACCGAAGAGCTGGACGCCGGCCCGATCATCGAGCAAGACGTTGTGCGCGTCAGCCACAGTGACAGCATCGAAGACATGGTGCGTTTCGGTCGTGATGTCGAGAAAATGGTGTTGGCCCGCGGTCTGCGTTATCACTTGGAAGATCGGGTGCTGGTGCACGGTAATAAGACTGTAGTGTTCTGACCGTCACACGACGCGGTTGAAATTCGAAGGGCCTGGGCGTTCAATCGTTCCAGGCCCTTCGCCGTTTCTGCACTGAGGACATGACCATGGCTGATCCACTGGACAAAGCTACTTCCAAGGCTCCCGCGACATTGGGGGAGGGGTGTTTGAGTCGTTATGATCCGGATGATATGAGCGCTGAAGACGGCACGGAATTTCCCGGTGCGGCGGAGTTGTGGGAGCAGTTGAATCCTGAGCCTGACCTTGTAGGAGTTGGCTTGCCGGCGAAGCGGTCTTGAGGTCTGGCGTTTGCTCGTTTTGATTGTGTACATATCCGTTTCTGCGGTAACGGCGGCAATTGGTTTCGCCCTTACGGCGAGTCACTTTGGAAAAGCCCCAAAGTAACCAAAAGGCTCTTGCCCCTTTCGTTCGGTGCCTCGCTAAGGCTCGGCATGCCCTCGCTCCGGTCCTGCTCCGTGGGCCCGCCGCCATCGGCCATCCATGGCCGGGGGCGGCTAACCCGGCATCCATGCCGGGTTGCCCACTGCGCAGAACCTGCGCTCGGCCTCTC
>NZ_JAGYFZ010000069.1:0-33250 GCF_019946675.1 Pseudomonas sp. BF-B-15 | reverse complement strand
CCTTTATCCCCACCCCCCAACCTCCTACATTGAGCTCCAACACCTACCCATCATCCCGATGAGCAGGTCACTGGAGATCTTCCTCATGCCTTTTGTAAGCGTACGCATTACCCGCGATGGCGTTACCTCTGAGCAGAAAGCTCAGGTGATCGCTGAAATCACTGAAACACTGGAACGCGTCCTCAAGAAGGACCCGCACCTGACCCACATCGTGATCGAAGAAGTCGACACCGATAACTGGGGCTACGCCGGGATCACTACCACCCAGTACCGCAAGCAACTGGCTGAGAAGGAGGGCAAGTCGTGACTGCGTCGGTCTCCATCGATTTCGTCTCCGACGTGGTGTGCCCTTGGTGTGCATTGGGCGCGACGGCGTTAGAGCAGGCGATTGAGAACGTGTCGGGTGAAGTCTCGGTGGAGCTGACCTACAAGCCGTTCGAGTTGAACCCGAACATGCCGCCTGAAGGCGAGAAAGCCGTCGAGCACCTGATGCGCAAATACGGGCGCACCGCTGAAGACGTCGCCTCCGGCAAAGCGATGCAGATCGCTCGTGGTGAAGCACTCGGTTTCAAGTTTGACCTGGAGAAGCGCACTCACTTCTACAACACCTTTGATGCTCACCGCCTGCTGTTGTGGGCGTTACAGGAAGGGCGGCAAGTTGCGCTGAAGAAGATCCTGCTACGCGGTTACTTCACCGACGGCCAGAACCCGAGCGATCGCGAGACGCTGGTTCGACTGGCAGCCGAAGCGGGGCTGGATGCAGCGGCGGCGCAAGAGGTGTTGGCGTCCGGAGCGTTCGCCAAAGAAGTGCGTGAGCTGGAAGCTTTTTACCAGCAGCACGGCATCAATTCGGTACCGGCCATGATTCTCAACGGTCGGCACCTGGTGTCCGGTTCGCAGTCGGTCGAGTACTACGAACAAATGTTGAGACAAATGGCGAAGGAACCCGCCGAAGCCTGATTCATTACCTTTTCAAACCATCATTTATTAGTAGAGGTTCATCATGAGCAATTCGAAAAAAGTCATCGTAATTACTGGCGCTTCCCAAGGTCTCGGCGCCGGCATGGTTAAAGCGTTCCGTGATCTGGATTACAAAGTTGTCGCCACTTCCCGTTCGATCAAGCCATCCACCGATCCGGACATCCTCACCGTGGCCGGCGACATCGGCAACCCGGAAGTCGCTCAACAAGTGATCCGCGAAGCCATCGCACGTTTCGGCCGCGTCGACACCCTGGTCAACAACGCCGGTATCTTCGTCGCCAAACCGTTCACCCAGTACACCGCTGAAGACTACGCCAATGTGCTGTCGGTGAACCTGAACGGCTTCTTCTACATCACCCAACTCGCGATCACCGAGATGGAAAAACAAGGCAGCGGCCACGTCGTCAACATCACCACCAGCCTGGTCGACCACGCTATCGACGGCGTGCCATCGGTACTGGCTTCGCTGACCAAAGGCGGCTTGAACGCGGCGACCAAATCCCTGGCCATCGAATACGCCAAGCGCGGGATTCGGGTCAACGCGGTCTCCCCAGGCATCATCAAGACGCCGATGCATGGTGAAGAGACTCACGCAGCGCTGGGCGCTCTGCACCCGGTCGGGCACATGGGCGAGATCAGCGACATTGCTCAGGCGGTTGTTTATCTGGATAGCGCCAACTTTGTTACCGGCGAAATCCTGCATGTGGATGGTGGGCAGAGCGCGGGTCACTAAGGCCGGCTGTTTCAAACTGCGGAAACAACAAAGCCCTCGTATGAGGGCTTTGTTTTGAATAGTCGAAAATGAATCCGACGCCGTTCTGTGGTTTTTTACGTGCTGCGTTCTATTCAATTGGGTCGAGGTGGTCCAGTGCACGGTTCACTGAGATTTCTACTGCGGACATGATCAGGTGAACGCCCAGCAGGGTGTTGCGACTTGTCCCCGTCTCTCGGTCTGCCTGATCCATGATGATCACGCAGGCGGATGCCAGCGCCTCGCTTGAAAAGCCCAGCAGTTCTTGAACATCGACTTTCGGGTTGGCGATGAACATTGTGGAAGGCTTGCGCGGGATGGCTTTGATGTCTGCGATGGAGGCGTGGTGATCATCGTCGTCGCGGTTGGTCGCTTCATCGGGCTTTTGTGTATCGGGGCTTTCGTTCGGAGATGCGTTTTCTGCATCCGGGGGATCAGGGGTTACCTTACGCATATGCTGATAGTCCTGTCGGGTGCCAACCCTTTCCGCCGCTAAGCGAAAAGGGTGGCAGCTGCACGCAGGTTAGCGGACCGGGGACCATCAGCAAAAGCCGGCGCGCCCGAGGGCGCCCTACGTGCAGCCACCATCAAACCGAAGGCATTGAAACGCCTGTGCGATGGGTGCACTTGCAGCCGATGGAACGCGGGCCGCTAAACCCGACCACTGATGAGCAGTGGCAGGTCCACGATAGAACCCGGGCAATAGCCGCACAAGCCGGCGGAGTCTGGCGTACCTGTAGGCAATGCCGCAAGGTTTTGTAGCTTTCAGGAAGTGACGCGAAACGCGATTAAACAAGTACCTCTAAACAAGCCATACATCCGTCGTAGAAGACTTTCAGGGGAGCATTTCCATCAAGCGATGAGGAAATCTCCGACGACTCTCCACTAATGGAGCTGTATCGGTGTGCTCGGGCGACGACGGTATAAGATGCGCAACCAACGTTCTCTATCAAGGCTGCCATGACCGAGATATCCCTGAACCTGCCGGAAGACCTTTCAAACTATCTCGCCGATCTAGCCAGGATGAATGGCCAAAGTGTGAGCCACTTGACGATGGACGTTCTTCGCGACTACATCGAGTACGAGAGGGCACTGACTGCACAGATAGAACTGGCGGTAGAGGAGGCAGATCAGGGTAAATTCGCTTCCGATGATCAGGTAGCGGCGATGCGCGCCCGACGCTGGAGCAGAAATGCGGGTTGAGTAGCTGGAAAAAGACCTCAAAACCTGGAAGACGAAGCGAGCAACATTGCTCTTGAAAACCCCAAGGCTGCTGACGACTTCTCCGATGCGATCTTTGCCAGCGTAGACAAGCAGGCCGAATTTCCAGCCATGGGTCGTGAAGGTCAAGTCAAAAACACGCGCAAATGGGCCGTGCCCAATTGGTCCTATCCCATTCCCTACCGAGTACACGGTGATCGCCTTCAAATCCTCGGGGTGTTTCACACGCGGCAACGCCCTCGTACCAATTGGTAAGAGGGGCCCTCGAAAACATAAAAGCCTTCGTATTTCTACGGGGGCTTTGTTTTATATGGTGGCACCAGGAGTCGAAAATGTTCATAACTACATGATTTATAGGTGTTTTATATTTAAAGGCATGGAGCGCTATCTCTAAAACTACCCTTTCATACCTCGCCCGAGCTTTCATACATGCAAGAAAAGCTTAACTAAGGGGCGGTTGCCCTCAACACACGACAGCCTCTCGCGCCTTCATTATTGGGGCACGGCAAGCAGCAAGGGACTCAAAGATGCAGTTGGTACAATCCACAGCAGTCGTCACCTCCAGCTGAGCGCGTTCTGCCTACCGCGCTTCGCATCCGACGCGCTGAGAACGCTACGCTAACCTAGGAGTGCTGTTTTGTAGCGATTTTTCACCAGTTGTGCTCATAATTCGCAATCATCAAAACACGAGAATGGATATGTCTCCCAAGGTTTTTGTAAGTCACGCGAGTGAGGATAAGGATCGGTTCGTGTTGGACTTTGCGAAGCAGCTTAGAGCCCATGGAGTTGACGCATGGCTCGATAAGTGGGAGATGCTTCCTGGCGACAGCCTTGTTACAAAGATATTTGACGAGGGGATCAAAGATGCTCAGGCAGTAATTGTAGTTCTCTCAAAAAATAGCGTTAGTAAACCTTGGGTTAAGTATGAACTCGATGCTGCTTGTGTAAAGCGAATCAATACTGGAAGTAAGTTGATTCCTGTCGTAATTGACGATTGCGAAGTTCCTGAAGCGTTAAAGTCAACACTTTGGGAGAGTATTGAAGATACTGCATCCTATCAATCAAGTCTTGAGCGCATTATTGCTTCAATCTTTGGTGTTTCAGACAAGCCAGCTTTGGGTAAGCCACCAGCATACGTGGGCAGCTTCGGTGTAAGTGTCGCGGGGCATAATAACGTGGACAGCTTGGTGTGCAAGCTTGCATGTGACTTCGCGATAAAAACAGGCTCGAGACACATAAACATTTCAGCATTTTGCAAGGATGGCGAGTTGGTTATGCCTGAGCACCAGCTTAGAGACTCCATTGAGTTTCTCGGTGAACACGGCACGTTTGAGCTTCAGCATTTTCTTGGAGGCGAAATGCCATCCATAGCGCTCACTGATGCAGGATTTGAATTGTATGCTCGTGAGCATGTGAGCAATTATGACGCTGCTTTTAGCTCAGTTGTTTCCGCGATTGTGAACAATGGTTGCACGAGTTTTTCACAAATTAAAAAGTGTCTTGACTTGACCCCGTTTCTGATTGAGCACTGCTTGAGAATTCTTGCGGGTGGGCGAAAAATTTCCGTCACCTGGTTTATCGGTGGAGACTGCGCGATCAGTAATGTCTCGCCTTCATTGCGTAGAACCTTGCAATAGCAACAATTAGTTACGATTCGGAGGCGGCCATTTTGAAAATGGCTGCTTTCACCCAGAAGAGGATACTAAGGCTTAAGCGATGCCAGTGATGGTATCGTCTCTAAGTTTCTTATATTCCGTTTCTTACTGACTTAATATCAAGAAGGCTAATACTGGCCATTTTGTCTTTGTGAACGACGATGGTAAGTTTTGCCGGGTATTTGAAGCGCATTTCACTAATTCGAAAAGTCCACAGCATTATTTTCAGAAGATCTTCGTCCGTAATATTTTTATGTTCTTTTATTCTGGTGATTCCCGAGCCGAACACTGGCGTGGACACGCTTTGTTGGGCGTAGACCTTATTTATCCTATCCCAGAAATTAATTAAAAATTCTAAGTATTCTGGCATGGTCAAAACCGCACGATTGTTCTTATCAAATTTTGAAAAGGCAGCGAGAATGAAATCGTCATATACACATAGAGTGCCTATGTTGTAGCGTTGCTTCTTGCCCTCCGCTCGTGCATCATTGCGTTCGGCAAGCTCATCCGCATCAAATGCATAGTTCTCTATGTGTTGGTCGAGTTTTGCTAGTGTTGCAGGTAAGTGGTGATTTATGAATACACCATTTAAAGAGTGTGCAGAGATTATTTTGTCGTCAACCACTGTGTCAAAATATTCATTAAAGGCAATAACCTTAAGTCCGCGCTCCGAAAAAATATCGCCGCTTTTTATTGTTACTTTGCTTCCTTCAATGTCAAGCTCAACCAGGTTTAGCTTGTTCGCGCGCTGCCACAGAATTATATATAAAATAATTAGGGCTAAAACAAAAATACATCCCGCAGCAGCTTTTTTGTCAGAAGGGATCTCTACGAAAATCAAAAAAAGTGAGAAGACAGTACTCACCGTTGAAATTCTTTCTTTAAAATCCTTTACCAATTGCCGATCAAAAAAATCTACTTTTTTCACAATGCTCTCCTAAGCAGTCGCCAATTTAGCTCAGTCATCATTCGTCATAGCGATAGATACTAGGTTTGCACTTAGTTGAGAGCGAGAAATTAGAGTTGCTTAAAGCCTTTGTGATTGCGTCTTTTTGCAAAGGAATGTGAAGTGTTGGCACTCCGTCCATCAGTCTCTTGAATGTTGGAAGCTTATTCCAAAGATCTTTGACTTCTTTTTTCAAACTTCCATTGCTCAAGAGCAGATCAAATCCAGGATATGCGACTATCACCGGCAGTCCTTGGTTGCTGATACCATACTCGATTTCTTCCTTAAGCGCTTTCGACTCAATAGTGGAATTGCTTAGAAATAGAATGATGTTTTTCGAAACCTGTAGGCGCTGGCGCAATCTAGGCTTCAAAGTAGCTTCCCAGTCACTGCCGTCCCTGACGCTATAGGTTTTGGCATGCGAGTCGTTGAAAGGGAAGGCTGAGTCTTTACCCTTCCATGCACGCAACATGTTGTAATAAACAAAGTCGGGAGTGGCGTGAGCTTTAAGTGAGCTTTCGTTGAACGGCTCTGCAACATAGAACGCGCAGTAATTTCCATTTCGGTTCGTCATCGTTCATCCAGGTTGAAAGGGTGGAAATCACAATATAGCTCCTTTCGTAGACGGAAACACCGAGTAAGGGGACGAATTGTGACTACCCTTAGCTTCCCTGTAGGTCATCATTTTGCTTGGCGGTAGTGTCATCGCTGGGTCTATTGCTGTCGTCCGTAACTATCCAAACCTGAATCTCACTCAGAGTTTGAAAACCCATGATTTTGCTAAACGACGAGTGAGCAGACGTACAGTCAGTAAATAGTAATACCGTGTCGCCTCACTGCGCCGACCTAGCCGATGATCGAGAAACCACGCAACATGCTTTCTCTGCCAAGTCCATGGCGTCAGCCGCTGCCAGCGTTCTGCAATCTCTGCTTGGATAATCTTGGACTGACGCAAATGACGTTCCCGCGTCGCGTGTGACCCGGTCAATACCCCAGCTAAAAATATCTCCATATCGAATGGCTTACTCATGCCTACCCCCAATGTAGGCGGCGACCACGTCGATTCGACCGTGTCCCAGCTCATTGCTGATTTGCCTCAGAGCCTCAAAATGAAGGCGCCGATCTATCCGAGAGCAATCACCGCCGTTGATAGGTGCGCGGTGATGGGTGATCCGTTCATAGCTTTCACATGCGAACGCTGCTCGTAACTCGTGGAGGGCTTTAAGATTCTGTGCATGAAGGATGTCCCGCGCCGGGCGGACGACTTCCTGCAACACGTTCAAGTAGCTTTCATTTGGCGCAATCAAGTTGCGGCTACCCAGAGGCGACACCTGCTCCGCCAATGCAAGCGCATCAAGTACATAGTCATCCACCGCAATCCAACGTGGCGCCGAGGTGCCGGAGCGGCCACCTTTCGTACCGTCTTGGATATTGATCTTGTCGAAGTTCTTAGCTTCACGGCTTAGCCGTGGCAGGTCAGCCAATATGGCCTCACGCAAGCGCATGCCGGTGGCTCGCACCAACAGAACAATCGCGGCGGCCCGCAGCTGATGATGGTTGCAAAGCACATTGACGACCTGCTTAACCTGTTCGCGGTCTTGGCCCTGCGGAACCGAGTGACGGACCCCGGTACGCTGCATACCCAACGCCTTGCTCGGACTTGGCAACTTCACGTACTGATCACCGCGAAGCGTCGCCATGGTTCTGTTAACGCTGGAAAGCCGATTTTGTGCGGTGCTGACGGCGAGGTCACCGCGCCTAACCACGTCGCGCAGATACGCCGCATAGTCCGCCAATACCTTCCGATCAATCTGCCGCGCATCATTGATACCGGGGCCCTGATCTGAGCGGCACCACTTCACGAATGCCTGCCACCGATCACAGTGTGCCTTCACCGTGCCATAGTGGCCGCCGCCGAACATGTCTTTCAATGCCTGCGGTCCTGCGTAGCTCAATTGCCTGCCGTAGCCGAAATTGCGGCCATCGCGTCTACCCACCAATGCCATCTCAATCACCTCATCTCCCGTTCTCCGATCCTCGCCCCACGTCATCCCGCCAAGGATGTTGAGTGTTATCAGGGATCAAGGCCCCTGCGACCTGTGAGGGTTATCCACTAACGCGGGACTGCCGGCTCTTTACGACCGGGAGCTTGGGCATCTCATGATCTGGCCTCCTGAGCACCTCCGAAGAGGTGGGCGGGTGGAGGCTGCACTGGCTGACGAAACCGGTGCCGCGAGATCCTGAGTCAGGTGAAGGCAGGGATGCGATGACCGGGGCATGCCTGACTGTCAGTCAGGTGCAGTCCATTCCTTGGGCTGCGGCACCATCATCTGCATCGCTGTTGCTGGTGACTTCGGTGTTTGTCACGCCGATTGTCACGAGGGGGAATGCCGCAAAGCCTTGTACGAGTTGGGCTGCAGCAGCGGTAGGAGCGCCCGTCTCTTTCCGGGAGAAAGAGACGGGCGCAGGTTGGCGCACGGGAATGGCCAAGCGAATAGGTTGCTGCAGGGCAGCTATGAAAGGGTATGAGTTGCCGCAGTGGGCACACTGATAAAAGTAGGCATCCATCACATCGTTGTGACCGTGCGAGCTGCCGGACGCTAATCGCACTTTGGGAGAACCACCACGGTGTGGCGTAGCCTTAAAGGTTCTGGCTACCTGGGTTGCTGTCAACGACAGCGCTTTGCCCGATCTTTTCTACGCCTGTGGATAATTCGGGTCAAGACTCCAATTTTCGGGAGTTCTGCGGCTGTGGATGAAATTACCCACCGGTGGAAATCTTTGGTTTTCCACAGACAGTTGCGTGGGCTCTAGATTTTTAAGTGAGGTCCATCCAAACAGGGCGGCTTTGCAGCCCTGTTTGGATGGACCCGCAAATGCAATAGGGCTCGTCCTGCTCTACGGGACTAAGCCTATAAATACCGAACCATAAAATTTTCTCAAGAGTTCATTAGCCGACTTATATAGAATTAACAATAGTGTATTGTTAATAAACCGAGCGTTCAGCAGCTGATCGGGTCATATTGTGTTTCGTTGGTGAAAGGTTTTTGCTCGCCGAGCACGCTGGAAAATTGACGCACTATTTTTTCTCGCGTACCTGGGTAGGCAAGACAAAAGCAGTAGCATTTATCTTTTTAATACAGTAGCGTTGTGACTTCGGTGGGACGTTACCATTGGGTTGAAATTCTACTGGTTGATTTGGCTTCCGCTAGTATTTAACGACATAAAACGAAGCGTTGATGCGCCCGTAGAGTTAAAGAGGTTGGGATTGAGTAATTTTATTAAAAAAGTTGAGCAGTCATGGATTGACCGCAAGATACAGTTGCTGACGGGTAACGATTCTATTCGTGTCGACCTCGAGAAGATATTTAATGTAGTTCTTAGCGGAAACCAAAAGACATTAAGCTTCCTCGATATCGGCTGCAAGGTACTGATATACGGTCCTCCAGGACATGGGAAAACGGCAATAGCTTATGAATTGGCCAATAAGCTTAAAAAAAAGGAGGGTATAGAAGCGTCAATATATGAAGTGGATTTGCCGCAGCTAATTTCGAGTCGCATGGGGGATGCAGCAAAAAACATTACCGAATTGTTCAATGAAATAAATGAAGTAACAAAGAAATATTATGTGGTTATCCTCATGGATGAGATTGAGGTGTTTTTCCTTAATAGAGAAAATACGCACGAGCACCCTGATATGAATCGTGCTGTTGCGGAGTTGATGAATCAATTAGATAAGGCCAGTTTAAATAAGAATCTTTACATAATTGGCCTTACCAACTACGTAGACAAAATAGACTCGGCAGTCCGTCGGCGTTTTTCATTTCAATATGAAATTGAACCTCCGCAGAAAGAACACTTTCTAGAGTTTTTCCGTACTGGTGGCTTTCCAATCGAAGATTTTATCGATGACGAGCACGCTGTAGATGAAATCTGTTCAAGTTTTACTGAGCGCGCTGCTTCATTCGATGCCTTAAAAGCAGAACTCAGAAGGTGGTTCGTCCGCAGCAACCTTGATCAGCGTAAAGCGACAAATTTTTTGCAGTATTTAAGGAGTATTAAATGACTACCTCTGTTGAGTTGGCCCAATACCATCTAAATGACGCTGGGCAATTGATGGAAGCTACGCATGAATCTATTTTCATAGTAGAGGTCGGTAGCTATGTAATTGATATGTTGGAGCCTTATCTTATTGAGCGTGAGGCTTTGGAAAGCGATGGGCAGGATACATTCAGTATAGATGTGGTCTCGGAAACGGCAGTTTCCCTTAGGAATAGTATTAATAGGGTGATTGGTGAGATTATTGAAGAATATCAGTCTAAGGATCGCGAGCAGAAAGATGAACTGGAAAATGTCATATCTGAGTTAGTTCTTCTAAAAAAGCTAATAGCTAAATCTATGGTTGAACCTGAAGACGGTGCTGTCCTTGTTATAAGCCTAATATAAGGTTTTTTTATGAGTAAGGGAAAAAAGGGCGAAGGAAGGGCGGCCGAAGCTCATGCGCTTCTTCAGCAAACTTTAGAGGAGTATGAGTTTACCAAGCCAACTAGAACCAATACGCCAGAAAGCGGCGTCGATTTTATGGTTTATACAACAAAAAAAGAGTTACAGCACGTGGTAAACTCATCGCTTCAAAGAGTCGAGTTCGAAGCTCTTCCTGATGGCGAAGTTGTGTTGCGACAAGATCATAAACAATCCAAGCATAAGATAAGTAAAGCTACCGCGAAAAAATTTGTTGATGACATTCAGAGTAATAAAAAGGTAGATGGACACCTACTTACTGGCGGGCAGGGGCTAACAAGTGGTGCCGCTGATGAAATTCAATCAGCACGGGATAGTGGGCATTCGGTTACATACCTAAGTGATGCCGACTTAACGCAAATAATTAATGTTGCTCGGGATGTTATAGATAACTTTGTCTAGCCGCCGTGCACAGTAAAACTACTTCTGCACAGACGCCTGTACAGCAGTGTTCTGCTGAAAATACTATCACAATTTTCAGGTTTCTATGGAAGTCTAGCTTTATCATTAGGGGAGTAAAGAAAATGCCGGAGCATGACCTTATTCGTGAATTCTTCATGTGTGCATCCAAGCTCTTGGACGCGGGGGTCGTACGCTCTGACAAGCTACTTGGTGACATTGGAGAGTGGCTTTGCGTGCAGCAGTATGGGTTGTTACTAGAAAAAAGTGGTCGTCATCCCGGATATGATGGAACAATTGGCGAGTCACGCGTGCAAGTAAAAGTACATAACTCGCCAGAAGGTACTAATCTGAATGTTGGTAATCCCGCTAAGTATGACGAGCTGATTGTTGTTCTTGGGCCTCGAAGCAGGTTGAGGGTTTCTGCCGAGTTGTGCGCATTTCATATTTATCGTTTTTCAAGTCCTGAAGTTTTTAGCCTCATGAAAAGAGAGTCTGGGTATTATTGCGCAAAGAAAATTTTTGCGAGTGCAGATCCGGATTTTCTCAGCATCGAATCAATGCTCTAAGTTTTTTTTGGGGGGGGGTAAATGCACGGCGCTGCGCTTCGCTTGTAAAAACAACGCAATAGTCACTATTAATTTTGTCGTGGCTATTGTACTCATATGGAAAAATAATTTTTAATCGTTATTATTTTCGGTTTTTTATTGATCCAACCTCTCGAAGGAGTATAGGCAGCGGGCTGGGGCAGTATCTGAAATACCACAGCAGCGTCATTACTGTTGCTCTGAACAACGTGTTCAAAATTTCATCAGAGCTCGTCTGCCATTGCCAGTACTTCGAATTGCTAAGATGCGTCTCGCATTTAAATAAGTGCTTATATGCGCGCGCATTTTTAAAATGCTCTGTAAGGCTATGAATAGCTTTAGATATTTGGTGGCGGCAGATAAAGCGAAAAACATCGGCATTTCGAAATAGATTTGTAGCATGTTGTTTGACGACCCAGAAGCTGAAATGACGAATCGTTTCATGGCCGATTATTAATGTTTTCAATACTGCTTTTCGTCCATAGGTGTTTCCGCGCGTTGTCTTAACTTGATTGGGCTAATGTTTTTGCCCATATTTTAGCAAATTCATGTGGGGCTAAATGCTTCCGTCGATTGACCTCAAGATACCGGCTCCACCAGTTCATGATCAGCCTCCGCTCTTCGATGAACTCAGCCTTGTGTGTGTAGGCCGCACTGACGTTGTTCCGCTCTTTGTGGCTCATCTGCCTTTCAATAGCGGTCTCGGACCACAGTCCTGATTCAATTAGCGAGCTACAGGCCATTGAGCGAAAGCCATGGCCGCAGATTTCAGTTTTGGTGTCGTAGCCCATCTTTCTGAGTGCGCTGTTCACCGTGTTTTCAGACATGGGTTTCCAGGGATTGGCATCGCCTGCAAACACCAGGCCGAATGTACCGGTGAGGGTGTGGATCTGTTCAAGCAGGGCAACGGCTTGCGGCGATAAGGGTACAAGGTGGATGTCCCCTGCCATCTTCGTACCCCTTGTGGAAAAGGGTACTCCCTCCAAGGCGGGTCGAGTGTCCGGTATCTCCCAGGTGCCGCGCTTGAGGTCGAACTCGCTCCAGCGTGCGAAACGCAGCTCGCTGGATCGTACAAACACATGCAGCGACAGCATCACCGTCAGACGGGTAAGTGCGCGGCCTTTATAGGTGTCGATCCGCTCCTGTAGTTCTGGCAGTCGCGATAAGGGTAGAGCGGGGCGATGTACCACCCGCGCGGCTTTGATCGAGCCTTCGAGGTCGTAAGCAGGGTTTACGGTGATAAGCCGAAGGCGTTTTGCCTCGCGCATGATGCTTTGAAGGTAGTTTTGTACCCTTAAAGCAACGTCTATTGTTCCGCGCTTCTTGATCGCCTCCAAGGGCTGCATGAGGTCATGGGTGTCGAGGTCGACAATGGCGCGGGCTCCAATCAGCGGGAACACGTGGGTTTTGAGGCGGCTCATCACAGTCTTGGAGTGGCCTGGAGCCCACTTGGCCGACATTTCGGTGTGCCAGTCCAGCGCAACGCTTTCAAAGGTTCTGCCTTTGATCACGGCTTCCGCCTTGGTTTGGTGCTTGGTCTCTATGGGATCAATGCCATCCGCCAGCATTCGCTTGACCTCCAAGCGCTTGCGGCGCGCATCGGCGAGGCCAATGACGGGGTAGTTGCCGAACGAGGTCAGTCCTTCCCGTCCGTCAGGTTTGACGTAACGGAGCCGCCAGCCTTTGCGGCCATTGGGTTGGACTAGAAGGTAGAGGCCGTCGCCGTCGAAAAGCTTGTAGGCGCGGTCGGTGGGCTTGGCTGAGCGGCAAGCCGAATCAGAGAGTGGAGCAGTGGTGCGCGACATAAGGGTACTCCCTTTTATCGAAGTGACCTTTACCCCAAACTCTACCCTTAAACCGGTTGGAATCCACTAGGACTCACCGGAATCCGACGGAACGCCAAAACGAAAAAACCCGCCAGAAGGCGGGTTTTTCGGGGGTTCCAGAGATTTTGAAAGCCTTCTCTGGAACCTTGTATGGTGCCGGCACCAGGAGTCGAACCCGGGACCTACTGATTACAAGTCAGTTGCTCTACCAACTGAGCTATACCGGCGTGTTAGGGCGACGATTATAGCGATTGGATAGCTTCTGTAAACCCCTGAATTCAGACTATTTTTACGCAGCCGTCGGACCAGCCCCGCAGACGCATCTGCGGGACTGGCCGGCGAAGCATCACACGCCGTTTTTAACCGCGTTGATCAGGTCCTGACTCAGCACCTGCGCAGGCGCCACTTGCACGCTTTGCGTATAGAACGGCGGCAGGTTTTGGGCCAGTGTCGACAACGCTTGCGCGGTGGTATTGCCCGGCAGCAGCACGTATTGCAGGTTGGACGGATAGCTCTGCGGCACGGGGCCTTCCATGGTTGAACCGTAGGCGCCGAAGGTCATTACGGCCTGGGGCGTTGTTGGATCGGGTGCATAGAGGAAGACGAAGGTGCCGTACTTTGGATGAGTCAGGTAAAGCCCGGCTTCAGCGCGAACGGCCGGATCGGGGTCGTTCATCAGGGTCCAGCGCATGACCGCATAGCTGCGGGTCGTTTCCATGAACGCTGTACGAATCGGCGACTGGTTCTCGACGCCTCCCAGGCACGCCAGCAGGTTACCGAACGGGTCGATCAGCGCCACTGAGTTGAACACCGTGCTTTGCTGCGCGGTTTTCAGCAGGGGAGGCGCGAGTTCGGCGCCGGGATCCCGTGGGTTCGCCGATTGCACGGTCAGTGCGAATGGGCTGAGCGCTGTCAGTGCCTGGCGCACTTTGCTGTTGGCCGGCAGGGTGGCGGGGTTTTGCAGTTGATCCGGCGGCAGGCCGCTGTTGTTGCTGGCGTCGCGCACTGTGTTGACGCTGGCGGAGAAGATCGAGCTGCACAGGAAGTACGCCGCCGAGTCGATGGTCTGGCCGCCGAACACCGGGCTGTTCGAACCCTGATAGGCGCGGCTGACTGGCGCCGCAATCGCGTAATAGCCCCAGGTGTCCTGCGCCTGTTGGCGGATCTGCGGCGGCAGCGATGGAAAGGTGAACTGGCTGTTGTAGTTGATACCCGCGTAGTCATCAATCGCACTGACGGCGACGTTGAATCCTGCGGTCAGCAGCGAACCGGCGCACATGGCGCATGGGTCGAGCGTGGTGACGACGGTCAATTGATTGGGCGGTGGCAGGTTCAGTGGCGCGACGTTTTCGTAGTACCAGTCCACCAGTTGCCGTTCGCCGTGGGCGGTCGGGTCGTGGGGTAGAAAGTAAGTTGTGCCGCCGCCAGGGAAAGGCATCAGCACGTTGTTGTGCAGCGCGGCGATGACCTCGCCCGTTGCGTTGTTGATGATGGCGCCGCCCACCGCGAAGGTTTGCTGCAACGCAGCGACAATGGCTTCGTTGGCGACGGTATCGACGGCTTCCTGTGCACTGTTCAATGTGCTCATGTTTTCCCAGCTCCTTGCTGTCCCTGACATCAGAGAATTCTGACGCTTGGCAAAGATAGTTGAGGATTTCCGGGGCGTTTATGTTCTTTTGAATTAATGCTTATGCACAACGGGGAAGGCGATGCACGCGGTTAAGATCGAAAATGTGGATCCAGTCTCATTTTCTCGCAAATGCCTGTTTTTCCGGTTTTTTATTCGGGTGTACGAAAATTGAACAGTTTGGTTTCAGCCCTGAAACAGGCGTAAACATTGGATCCACGATATTTCATCAACAGAGTTATCCACAGGCTGTGGCTGTTTTAGGTGCGTTCCGCCAGCAACAGGAAGTTACGCGGCGTGAGTGGGGTTTCACAAAAGGTCCCAAGGCGAACGGTATAACCCTGCTCGGTGAGGAATAGTGCTCGATCAAGGTTCAGCCAAAGCTCCAGCGGACGTCGGAAAAGTCCGCGCAGCAGCTCCAGATTGCGCACTTCGGCCAGTCGCTGCCAACCGGCGGCTTCGAGCGCTGACCAGTCTTGCGGGCCGACTGTGGATAACTCTTTGAATGCGGCCAGATGGTGGCAGTAGTCGGCGAAAGATCTGTCCAGCCAGGCGCTCGGCAGAGAAGGCGTGGGCAGGTATTCATCAACACCGCGCAGTTGCCGTTGCAGCAGGTCGAAAGCCAGGCGTCGGGCCATGGATGTGTCGCGCTGACGTCGGACGCGGGCACCGGCGGTGACGGTTTCGCTCATCGGGAGTGAGAGATCGTCGAGTGACAGCTGTAGGTCGGAGCGCAAACCGACAGCGGAAACTGGCTGATATGCAGGAAGACTGATCCTGTTATAGCAACACGGCGCAATGGCCATTTGTTTGCACCCGGCGGCGCTGGCGAGCTGGATCAATCGCACATGCAGATCGCCACAGGCATGCAGTGCGACCGGTGTGTGATCGGCGTTCAGCAAAGAGGCGGCGCCAGGTGCCAGCACATCCTGCTCGACATGCAGCGCATGCAGCTGATGGCGCTGGCTGAGTGCCTGACCGCCTAGCACCAGTGCAGGATCATGTTCCAGGCACGTGAGCTGTTGACCGGTTTGAAGCAGGCGTCGACCCAAGTGGCCTTTACCCGAACACCAATCCAGCCAATGCATCGGTGGCGCAGCAAACGACAACCGGCTGGCAAACGCCTCGATCTGCTGCCACTTGCGCCCCGGCACATCGACATTCAACCGATGCCCTGCGGTCTCCAGCGTGTGTGCCGGCAGCTCGCCCACCGAACCCAGCTCAAGGGATAGCGCCGCCAGCGAAGCAAACGGTTCCGGCGCATCCAGAAGACAAGGTTGGTTATGACTGTTTTCCGCGTCTTCCAGTGATCGCCCGCGTAGCCATTCAGCCAGCTCCGGGTAGGACGCTTCCCAAGGAAGTTGCAGATGAGTAAACGGTCGAGGTTTCCACAGCGCCTGATGCTCGATCAGAAAAGCATCCAGCGCCATGAAGCGGGCGAGCAGGGCCTCGCCCGTCAGCACGTGGGAATCAACGCCCTTGGCAGGCATCGACGCGCAACCAGCGCTCCAGCAGCTTGAAGCCGCGAACCAGCACGTAGGCCATCAGCAGGTAGAACATGCCTGCGGCGAAGAAGATCTCCACCGGCAGATACGTCCGGGCAATGATGGTGCGGGCCATGCCAGTCAGTTCCAGCAGGGTCACGGTACTGGCCAGCGCGCTGGCCTTGAGCATCAGGATCACTTCGTTGCTGTACGCCGGCAGGCCGATGCGCGCCGCTCGCGGCAGGATGATGTAGAACAGCGCTTTCGCCCGAGACATGCCCAGCGCCCGCGCCGCCTCGATCTCGCCCGGTGGGATCGCCTGGATCGCACCGCGCAGGATCTCGGCGATGTAGGCCGCGGTGTGCAAGGTCATGGTCGCCGTGGCGCACCAGAACGGATCGCGCAGGTACGGCCACATCGAGCTGTTACGGATCGCATCGAACTGCGCGAGGCCGTAGTAGACCAGGAACAGCTGAACCAGCAACGGCGTGCCACGGAAAAAGAAGATGTAGCCGTAGGGAAATGCCCGCACCCACCACAGGCGCGACGAACGCGCGATGCCCAGAGGAATCGCCAGCAACAGGCCGGCAATCACGGCGATGGCCACCAGTTCCAGGGTCAGCGTTGCGCCCTGAGCCAGTTTCGGCAACCACTTGATGATGACTTCCCAGTTCATTGGGTGCTCCTCGCGAAGCCGCGAGCGGCGCGTTTTTCCATGAAGTGCATGCCTGTCATGGCCAGAATCGTCAGGCCCAGGTACATGAACGCGGCCACCATATAGAAGGTGAACGGCTGTTTGGACACGGTCACGCCGATTTGCGCGTGACGCATGATTTCTTCCAGGCCGATCACCGACACCAGCGCGGTGTCTTTCATCAGGATCATGAACAGGTTGCCCAGGCCGGGCAGGGCGATACGCCACATCTGCGGCATGATCAGCTTGGTGAAGATGCGAAATTTCGAAAGACCCAGTGCCACACCGGCTTCGCGGTGGCCTTTGGGGATTGCCAGGATTGCACCGCGGAACACTTCCGTGGCGTAGGCGCCGAAGCACAGGCCCAGTGCAATCACGCCGGCCGCAAAGGCATTGAGTTCAAGGTCGGGGTTGCCGAAAAACTCGCCCAGGGCACGCATCAGGTTGACCGTGCCGAAGTAGATCAACAGCACCCAGAGCAGTTCCGGAATGCCGCGTACCAGTGTCGAATAAGTGCCGCCAAGCCATTGCAGCGGCTTGTACGGGGAAGTCTTGGCCAAGGCGCCGAGCAAACCGAGCACCAGCCCGAGACACAGGGCCGAGAGTGCCAGTTTCACAGTCATCAGCGCGCCAGCGGCGAGCGCCGGGCCGAATCCGTAGAGGTCGATAATCATGGATTTCTTTTCAAATCGCGGCAGGCAAGGCCGGGGACCGGCGCCGTCAGAAAACGGCGCCGGTCCGGCAGGTCAGTATCAATAGATGCTGAACGGGAAGTACTTGTCGTTGATCTTCTTGTAAGTGCCGTCAGCAACGATTTCTTTCAGTGCGATGTTCAGCTTCTCGCGGATCGGGTCGTTCTTGCGAACGGCGATACCGATCTTGTCGCTTTCTTCCACCGGGTCGCCTTTGAATTCGTAAGGCTTGCCGGCGTCGCTTTTCAGCCACTCGTAGTTGACGTATTTGTCCGCCAGGATGCCGTCCAGACGACCGGAGGTCAGGTCGAGGTAAGCGTTTTCCTGGGTGTCATAGAGCTTGGTTTCAACGCCAGGCATGTTGTCTTCAAGCCAGGTGCCGGCCAGTGTCGCGCGCTGGGCGCCGATCACTTTGCCTTTCAGCGCATCCTTGTCGGTTTTGAAGTCGACATCTTTCTTGGCGATGAATTGCAGCTTGTTCGAGTAGTACGGGTCGGTGAAGTCGACGGCTTGCTTGCGCTCGTCGGTGATCGACATCGAGGAGATCAGGAAGTCGAACTTCTTGGCGTTCAGGGCCGGAATGATGCCGTCCCAGTCGGAGGTGACCACGGTGCATTCGACTTTCATCTTGGCGCACAGGGCGTCGCCGATTTCCTTGTCGAAGCCGACGACATTGCCACTGGCATCTTTGTTGTTGAACGGCGGGTAGGCCGCTTCGATGCCCATCTTCAGGGTTTCGGCCATGGCACCGGCGCTGAACGCCAGGGTGACGGCGGCTGCCAGGAAGACCTTTTTGTAGTTCTGCATGCGGGTAGCTCCGTTAGCGGTTGCTGGACATGAATTGTTTGCAGCGCGCCGAAAGCGGGTTTTCGAACACCTGCTGTGGCGATCCTTGCTCTTCTACCAGGCCCTGGTGGAGGAACACCACTTCGCTGGACACCTGACGGGCGAAACCCATTTCGTGGGTGACCAGCAGCATGGTGCGGCCTTCTTCGGCCAGTGCGCGGATGACATTAAGTACTTCCTGGACCATTTCCGGGTCAAGGGCGGAGGTGGGTTCGTCGAACAGGATCACCTTGGGTTGCATCGCCAGCGTGCGGGCAATGGCCGCGCGTTGTTGCTGGCCGCCAGACAATTGCGCCGGGTACGCATGGCGCTTGTCGGCGATGCCGACCTTGGCCAGCAAGGCTTCGGCGACTTCAATGGCTTCGGCCTTGCTCTGGCCGAGCACGCGGCGAGGCGCCTCGATGATGTTGTCGAGCACGCTCATGTGCGGCCACAGATTAAAGTTTTGAAACACAAAACCAATCTCGCTGCGCAGGCGGTTGATCTGCTTGCCGTCGGCTGCGACCAGTTCGCCGTTCTTGGCGGCTTTGAGCTTGAGTTCTTCTCCGGCCACCAGGATCTGACCCTGGTGCGGGTTTTCCAGCAGGTTGATGCAGCGCAGGAACGTGGACTTGCCGGAGCCGGAGGAACCCAGGATCGAGATCACATCGCCGTCGCGGGCGGTCAGCGAGATGCCTTTGAGCACCTCAAGCTGTCCGTAGCGTTTGTGCAAGTTGCGGATTTCAAGCGCGGGCGTGGCCTCAGCCATGTGCGTTCCTCATATATGTTGCGCTCCTGCTGTTGGCGGGCCTTCCTGGCGAGGCGGCCAACCTAGCATAGCGTCTGAATGGCAGCCAACAGCGCTACGGGCGGTAAACGGGTGGCGTGTGACAGGTTGTCGCATCGGTACAGCAGACTGTCGCGCTGCTATCAACCGAACAGCCGTTTGAACCCGATGTGGCGCGGCTGTCCCGTAAAAAAGGGCGCGATGTTGCCAGCTTTGGCGGGGTGTTGGAAGCGCTAACCGGCCAAACGTTCCTGATCCGCACTTTTATTGTGCGTTGAGCATTTGTTGGGTGTGTTTCCGGTGCGCTGATTCGTTCCTTAAGTGAGTCGCAGGGTAACGCTCTGGCGAAGTGCCATTATTTTCAATGACTTGCGATGACTGTCCGGTCAGGGTGAGATCGCCGGGTTAGAGGGTTTTGAAACATTTTGGCGCAATTATTGCGTGCAGATTCCGGAACGCCCCGTTGGTTTCTTTTTACAGAAGAGAGTTCACGACGGGATGCACGCATTCGCTTTTCCTTACAAAGGTAGTTTCAATGAGCAATACCCAAAGCTCTAACGGCCTCGAACAGGGGCTCAAACCGCGTCATGTGACCATGCTGTCGATCGCCGGGGTTATCGGCGCCGGCCTGTTCGTTGGCTCGGGCCACGCGATCGCTGCAGCAGGCCCGGCCGTGCTGTTGGCTTATGCAGCCGCCGGTATGCTGGTGGTGCTGGTGATGCGCATGCTGGGTGAAATGGCGGTTGCCTCGCCAGACACCGGCTCCTTCTCGACATACGCCGATCGCGCGATCGGTCACTGGGCCGGTTTCACCATCGGCTGGTTGTACTGGTGGTTCTGGGTGCTGGTGATCCCGCTGGAGGCCAACGCCGCCGCGACCATCCTGCACGCCTGGTTCCCTGGCGTGGACATCTGGGCTTTCGCCCTGGTCATCACGATGCTGCTGACTATCACTAACCTGTTCAGCGTGAAGAACTACGGCGAGTTCGAGTTCTGGTTCGCCCTGCTCAAGGTCGTGGCGATCATTGGTTTCATCATTCTGGGCCTCGCGGCGATCTTCGGCTTCCTGCCGAACAGCCAGGTGAGCGGCGTTTCGCACATTTTCGACACCCAGGGCTTCCTGCCAAACGGCATGGGCGCGGTACTGGGCGCGATCCTGACGACCATGTTTTCCTTCATGGGCACCGAGATCGTGACCATCGCGGCCGCAGAATCGAAGAACCCTGGCAAGCAAATCTCCAAGGCCACCAACTCGGTGATCTGGCGGATTGGTTTGTTCTACCTCGTTTCGATCTTCATCGTCGTGGCCCTGGTGCCATGGAACGACCCGGTTCTGGCCAGCGTCGGTTCCTACCAGACCGTGCTTGAGCGTATGGGCATCCCGAACGCCAAGATGATCGTCGACATCGTGGTACTGGTCGCTGTGACCAGCTGCCTGAACTCGGCGCTGTACACCTCGTCGCGCATGATGTTCTCCCTGGGCAAGCGCGGTGATGCACCGGCCGTGTCCACGCGCACCAACAAAAGTGGCACGCCATACTGGGCGGTGATGCTGTCCACGGGCGCAGCGTTCCTGGCAACATTCGCCAACTATGTGGCTCCGGCCGCCGTGTTCGAATTCCTGCTGGCCAGCTCCGGCGCCATTGCGTTGCTGGTGTACCTGGTGATCGCGATCTCGCAACTGCGCATGCGCAAACAGCGTATGGCCCGCGGTGAGAAAATCGCCTTCAGCATGTGGCTGTTCCCGGGCCTGACCTACGCGGTGATCGTCTTCATCGTCGCGGCCCTGACCATCATGCTGTTCCAGGATGCCCACCGTGTAGAGATCCTCGCGACCGGTTTGCTGAGCGCTCTGGTGGTTGCTACCGGTTTGCTGGTGGCGCGCCGTCGTCGCAATGAGCAACTGGTTGGCGCAGTGGCGCGCTAAGCTTTACGCACACTGTCGATGTAATGAAAACGACCGCCATCAGCCATGATCGCGGTCGTTTTTGCTTTCATTCAGGGGGTTTATCGGTCTGCTCCCTGATGGACACGATGATGTCGAGATAGTAGCCTCCTTGCCGAATGTGTATCTCGCTGTTGCGGGATGCAATGGAGTTTCAGGACACGGATTGTTCGACGCCCCAGCCTTCCCGGCTAAAGCCCCTCGACCCTTTCTTGCCTGCTCCCTCATCTGATGCGTGTCACAGATGCATTTGCGTGCGCCTGCCGTTTGCGCGGCAGTCACGAGCCAGCGCTGTATGGAGCTAGCCCGGCCATTCAGCTTACCCATTGGGGCATCAAGGAGAGACAGGCATGGCGTTTACATCGGTTGTGTTCAAAAACCCTAATACCGGAGCCATGAAGGAAGCCCCGATCGGCTTCTCGTGGACCGTGTTTTTCTTCGGCTTCCTGCCGCCACTGTTCCGTGGCGACATCAAGTGGGCAGCGATCATGTTCATCGTGGCGTGCTTCACATTCGGCCTCAGCAACTTCGTGTTCATGTTCATCTACAACAAGCTGTACGTGCGCGACCTGATCGGCGCCGGTTTCAAGGCTCAATCCATCGCCAGCGGTGACCTGAGCTACGCCAGCGCCAAGGTCGGGATGGAAATTCCACGTCTGGAAGCTGCGGCTGCCTGATTGTTGTTTTCAGGTTTGTAAAAAAACGGCCGCTGTCAGTGATGACAAGCGGCCGTTTTTGTTGGCTGCGTTTAATTCAATCCGGATGAGCCCAGTCTTCTACGCGTAAACCTTTGACCCACTCAAATTCTCGCAGGTTGTTGGTTACCACAATGAGTCCACGCGAGCGCGCATGTCCGGCAATCATTTGGTCATAGGGGCCTATGGGTGTTCCCGCCTTCGCAAGCTCGGATCGAATCATTCCGGTGTGTGCAGCTGCTTCATTGTCGAAAGGCCAGACTTCGAGGCGAGCCGCCAAGCCCTCGATCACCGCCAGATTCTTTTCGGGGGTCGCAGATTTTTCGGCGCCGTAGATGAGCTCCATCAGCGTCACCGCACTGATGCACAACTGTCCGTCATGACGGTTGAAAGCTTCTCTTACGATTTGCGGCTTGTTCTTGATGGTGAAGATGCAGATGTTGGTGTCGAGCATGAACTTGATCATCAGAACGACTCGCGCTCCTGATCAGCGGGTTGGTCGCGATCGGTCATAAAGTCTGCACTTGCGCTGTCCCCGTCGAACCAGCTGTCCCATGTCTCGTCTGCCGGTGTGATGATGCGAGCGCGGCCGATGGCGACCACGTTCACTCTTTTTACATCGCTAGGCATTGCAACAGCTTTGGGAAGGCGAACGGCCTGGCTTCGATTGCTCATGAAAAGCGTTGTCTGTTCCATTTTTGCCTCCTCAAGCATTGGTGGGTGTAGTAAGTCTGAAGAATAGTTTTATAAAGGGATATGTCAATGGGATATACATTGCCGCTGACGGGAGGTCATCCACATTTTCCGGTTTGCTGCGTACAAAAAAACGGCCGCTGTCAGTGATGACAAGCGGCCGTTTTTATTTCTGAGGGCTTTTATTCGCCCTTTTCTTCCTGTGCATCCGGCGACTGACGATAGCTGTCCAGCGCAATGCCGAAGTCGGTGATGAATTGCGGGTCGGTCAGCCATGCCTGGGCGGTTTCGCGATCCATGCTGTCGGCCCACATGCGGTAGTCGATCAACATGTCGGCGGCCAGGTGAGTGGCGGCCATGCCTTCGTCGTCGGCGTTTTCCATGTCCAGCAGTTCTGGATGGTCAATGATGATAAAGGCGAGGTTCGTCAGCAGCACGGAGAGCATTTCACTGCGGCCGACAGCTTCGGCGTCGCGCATCTTGCTGAACATCGCCAGGGTGTATTCCGGGATCGGCTCGCCGATTTCACCCAAGTCATCGTCCAGCGCGGCGGGTTTTCTGCCGTGGATGTTGATCTGTTTGGCTTTGATCTTGGCGCGCTTGGCGCGTTTCTGTTGCTTGTTCAGGGAGGCCATGGGAACTCAGTTCGGTTTCTGTTGGGTTTGGGCTGCAATGATGTCGGAGGCCGCTACATAGTCGGCCTGGAAGGCCGGGGATTCGATCCATGCCAGGGCGCCGGCTTCGTCGACCTCGGTAGACCATTGGCGGTACTCGATCAGCGCGGCGAGGATGAAGTCCATCGCGCCTTCTTCGCCTTCCTGCTCGTAAACCAGTTCCAGCAATGGGTCTTCAAGGAAAGCGATGCACATGGCTTGCTGACTGGTTTTTTCAGCGTCGATCATTTTCTTGAACAGCTCGGTGAGGTCCACCGATTCAAAGTCGATGCGATCATCGTTCGGGTCCAGCTCGACCGGCGCGGCAGCCCGTTGGGTGCGGTTCTGCTTGGCCTTGGCTTTGGCGCGGGTGGCGCGTTTTTGCTGCTTGTTGGCGGAGGCCATGGTTTTGATCCGTCGTGCGTTAAAAGGACTCGCTGCGCGGTACTGTCCGCCCGGGGGTATCGGGGGCCAGTTCACCGCTCTGCAGCCAGGACAATGCAATGGGCCATAGTGTGGCTTGGTATGCGCTACGAAAAAAGGCGAAATGTCCGACTTCTGCTTCGCCGATGTCTTCGGGGGCGATTCGCCAGTGAGTGTTCGTACCGCCGCTGAAGTAGCCGAGCAGGCGTTCGATGGCCGGGATCGTG
Organism: Pseudomonas sp. BF-B-15; assembly: GCF_019946675.1. NCBI lineage: Bacteria > Pseudomonadati > Pseudomonadota > Gammaproteobacteria > Pseudomonadales > Pseudomonadaceae > Pseudomonas > Pseudomonas sp. BF-B-15. The sequence goes on along the minus strand of NZ_JAGYFZ010000069.1, from coordinate 9,618 downwards.
CCGTAAGGATCGTCTGTGATGCTGATGGCCAGTGTCCTGGCTTTCATCGTCGCCCCTGGTTTTTTGGCCAGCGTGCGACCGCTGGGCCGCGTTTCATATCGGCGCGTGGGCGTGCTCCAGTCCCTAACGACACCGGCGGGCGTGTCTTCCAGCCAGCCAAGACGCTTTCCGGGGAAGTAGCCATAGATCATTGTGATCAGAGGCATCACCACGTGCCACTTGCCGAACATCCTCCAGCGATGAGCGGGCGCGTAGTCGCGCCAGTAGGCGAATTGCGCACCGACGGTGACCAGGTGCCGAATCAGCTGCCCTGAGGCTCCCAGGCCCGCCGCACAGCCGCCAAAGCTGTGGCCGACGACATCGATGGGCTGGCCGGGAAATTCGCGCTCAGCGCGCTTGAGCATCGCCTCGAAATCCAGCGCGCCCCAATCAGTCCATGAGGCGTCGAGATTTTTCAATGACGCAGGGCGTGATTCGCCGATGCCACGGTAGTCATAGGTGATGACATCGAAGCCGTTGGCGAACAGGTAATCGGCGAAGCGCGAATAGTGACGGCAGCGAACCGAAGTGGCGGCGTTGATGATGACGACCGGGCGCACAAGGTCCTGAAAGGCGTGCCGCCAGGTGAAACCGCCGAGGATGAAGCCGTCTGCGGCGGGCTCTTTGAATGGTTCGCCAGAAACGGGAGTTGGCAGCGGCAACTCGATTTGAGTGGGGGCCAGTGACATGTCCTGCAAATTCATCGGCTTCAGACCTTTGCGGGTAGCTGCCAACGATAGTCTTCGTGCGGCGGGTGGACAATCCATCTGTGTTCACAGGGGGATCTGATCGAGCAGTCGCTCCTCGATTGCCGCCTGCTCCCGGTCCAGTTCAGTGCGGAGTTCGTCTTCGCTGGGCAGGACTGTTTTGTATTTGCTGGCGAAGAGTTGTTCGTTGTCTTTCAGCACTGAATAGCGCACCACTGATTCATCTTTTTTCGCACAGAGAATGATGCCGACGGTGGGGCCATCTTCCGGTCCGCGCTTGAGGTCGTCATACATGCGTACGTACATGTCCATCTGGCCAACATCCTGATGAGTCAGTTCGCCGCGCTTCAGATCGAAGATGACGAAACACTTGAGTACGTAGTTGTAAAACACCAGATCGATGTAGAAGTCTTTGCTCTCGGTGCTGATGCGTTGCTGGCGAGCGATGAAGGCAAAGCCTCTACCCAGTTCCAGCAGGAAGGCTTGAAGCTGATGGATCAATGCTTGTTCCAGATTGGTTTCTTGAGTCAAACCTGCGTTGGTTGAGCCAAGAAACTCCAGCATCACCGGGTCCCTGATGAAGTCTCGTGGGTGTGCTTTCATTTTCTGGATGTTGGTGGTGGCTTCCTGTCGGACGGCAGGTCGATCGCGGCTTGTGAGGAGGCGTTCGTAGTAGAGGGTGTTGATCTGGCGTTCCAGGGCGCGGGATGACCAGTTTTGGTTGGCAGCTTCGTCCATATACCACGTGCGCGCGGTGTCACTATCGACGCGCAGAAGCCTGCGGTAGTGGGTCCAGCTCAATTCGTGACGCAGTGCGTCACGAATTGGGAATGCTTGGTAAAACAGGCGCATGTAGCGAAGATTAGAGTTATCAAAGCCTTTCCCGAATTCTGCTGTCAGGCTCTGCGCCAGCGTTGCCAGCAATTGCTTTCCGTAACCCGCCCGCCGAGCCCCTTCCTGCTCGAACTCGACAATATGCCTCCCAATCTGCCAGCAAGTTTGTACCTGGACCGTATCGACCGTTCGCAGGACCTTCTGCCGTGCATCACGAATCAGCTCTCCAAGATTGCCGAGTAGTGAGGCGAGTTGTGCATCCTGAGTGTTAGCGGGTTTGAGTGAGCTCATGGCGTCTTCTGCAAAGGAATGAACAGGCAGAAGAGGATGGCAGCGGAGGTGGGAGCAGCGATGCCGGGCGTGGCTGGTAAGCCGGAAGGAAAGCCCGATCGGGTTTGCGGGATCGCTCCGACGGCAAGTCGTGCTTCAGGAATATAACGTGTAGTCCATTTCGCAGTGAGCCCAAGTACCAATCAATCTAAAACCCGGGCGTTCGAGAGGAAATCTAAAAGGCATGACAAATGGGTTCCATGGAGCCCGGGAGGCGTGATCATGAAGTACGTGCATTCCCTTGCGTTGCCCATCGCCGCGGTGGGCATGTTGATGTTCCCGGTGATGTCGTCTGCCGCCAGTCTTGAACCAATCGACAGCGCTGGCGTGCAAGTTCAACCGCAGGAGCAAAACGGAATTACTTATCTGTCCGGCGGTATAGGCCTGGATGAGTCGAAGGCCATCCAGCAAGCGGCTGGCTATAACTTGCACATGACGTTTTCGGTCGGGGCGGAGAATAAATACATTCCCGACGTCGACGTGGTCATTCAGAAAGCCCAAGGGCAAACGGTGTTGACGCTGAACGAGGCTGGCCCGCTGGTTTATGTCCAGCTACCGCCCGGCAAATACACCGTGGTTGCTACGCGACATGGAGAAGTGCGGCGTGATAGTGCCGACGTAGGAAGTGGCCCTGCACGTAATCTGGTCTTTCACTGGGCCGGTGAAAGCTAGCAGTTGGCCGGAGTTGGCCGGCTGATGCCTTTGTTCCAGCGAATGGGCGGCAGAAAATCATCTGTCCGCCCATTACGTGGTTTTAGGCTTGAGCGGTCTGGCCTCTCAGGATCTGCTGCTTACGCTGTTCTTCCGGCAGATCGTTGATGCAGTAGTTGATGTAGTACACGTTGAACAGGAACGTGTAGAAGGCGTTCATTCGCAGGTCGACCTTGTGCTCGCTGAGGGCATATTCCGTCAGCGCCGTTTTAGCCTTGAATGCCCATACGATGTACAGCACGCCACTGGCAAGGCCGAGAACTGCGGACGTGAAATCCAGAGCCACGTTGCCCAGGTTGGAGAATGTGCCGCTTAAGCCGGCGCATACAGCGATCCAGATAATGTAAGCGTCATCTACCAATCGGACTTTGGTGGTGTCGCTGATGATTTTGCTGTTTTTGTATAGCCACAAAATAAGATAGATCCCGGCAGTGGCGATGGAGAGCAACACCAGGTTCCAGGTCTTCGTATCGATCTTGTCTTTTAGTTCATTGATTGTTGACATAACTTTTCCATGTCCTTTGGCTTAAGGGGATGTGTAGCGCTGGTGTTTACTGCGGGGGGAGGCATTCCTTGCGTTGTTACCTGTCCTTTTGGGTGCGTATTCCAACTGCGCCGTGGGGCAGTGGATTGCATTGAAATCGACCGGACGGGTTTCTGTGGTGTCGGTCGAGCTTGTGGCACAACGCTACTATAGAGCCTTGCTGAAGGCGAGTTTTGTTTTTGGATCGTCGATCCGTCGCTTCCACTGCCGTGTGCCGGACTTCGTTAAATCGCAGGCATAAAAAAACCCTGAATCTTGCGATTCAGGGTTTTCGGTATTTGGTGCCCAGAGACGGAATCGAACCGCCGACACGGGGATTTTCAATCCCCTGCTCTACCGACTGAGCTATCTGGGCAACGGGGCGCATTAAACGGGTTTTTCAGGGGGTCGTCAAGCAAGTTTTCAAAAAAAATTTAATTATTACCGTCGCTTACGTTCCGACCCCCGATAAAGCGGGATTATTCTGCAGGCGGAACGTAGCCTTCAGCCTTGGCGTATTCCTCGCCGGAGAAGTACTTGTCCATCTCGCCTTGCAGATATTTGCGGTCTTCGGCGTTCATCATGTTCAGGCGTTTTTCGTTGATCAGCAGGGTCTGGTGTTTCTGCCAGTCGGCCCAGGCCTTCGCCGAGACGTGGTCAAAAATGTCCTGGCCTTTGGCGCCCGGGAATGGAGCGCGCTCCAGGGCTGGCAATTCTTCTTTGTACTTGCGGCACATGATGGTGCGGGTCATGACGACTCTCCTGCGTTCAATACGGCGGCCGCGCGTTCGAGCAAGGTTTTGACCGGGGCGGCAAGGCCCAGGCGCGGCGGGGTGGCGAGGTTATACCAGAGCCAGTCGGCCTCGGCCACGTGATGGCCGGCCTCCTGGACCTGAACCAGCCAGGGTTCGATGGACAACTGAAAATGGCTGAACGTGTGTACGAGGCTCGGCAGCGCTTGTTGGCTGCCCAGCTCCAGTGAGTGCTGTGAGGCCAGATGTTGCAGGTCGTCGAGGTCGTCGAGTTCCGGCAGGCTCCACAGACCGCCCCACAAGCCCGTGGAAGGGCGACGGTAAAGCAGAATCGCGCCGTCTCCGTTGGCGAGCATCGGCATCAGCGTGCGCTTCTGTGGCACGGCTTTGCGCGGTTTGGGAATCGGGTAGCGGGTTTCCAGGCCGAGCATGTGCGCTTCGCAGCCCTTTTCCAGCGGGCAGAGCAGGCAGCTCGGTTTGCTGCGAGTGCAAAGCGTGGCGCCCAGATCCATCATCGCCTGGGTGTAGGCGTTGACCCGATCATGCGGCGTGAAGCGCTCAGCGTTCGCCCACAGCTGTTTCGCGACCTTCGGCTCGCCCGGATAACCCTCTTGCGCCGTAAAGCGCGCCAGGACGCGTTTGACGTTGCCGTCGAGGATCGGCGCCCGCAGGCCCATGCTCAGGCTGGCGATGGCGCCCGCCGTGGACAGGCCGATCCCCGGCAGCTCGACCAGCTTTTCCACATCCCGCGGAAATTCGCCGCCGTACTCAGCGACGACGATCTTCGCGGTCTTCTGCAAATTGCGCGCGCGGGTGTAGTAACCGAGGCCGGTCCACAGGTGCAGCACTTCGTCTTCCGGCGCGGCGGCCAGGGCTTCGACCGTCGGCAGCGAGGCCATGAACCGGTCGAAGTAATTCAGCACGGTGCTGACCTGGGTTTGCTGCAACATGATCTCCGAGACCCACACCCGATACGGTGTGATGCCTTGCTGCCAAGGCAAATCGTGGCGGCCGTGGCGGTCGTACCAGTCCAGCACCGCCGATGAAAACTGCTCGGATCTCATCGCTTGAACAGCCCCTTCAATGCGTTTTTCAGCTCGGGACTGACTTTGTCGCCAAGCTTCTCGTCGATTTTTTCGCTGATTTTGTCGCCCGCCATTTTGGACGCGACCTGGCCCATGCGTTCGTTGTCGAGGCGGCAAGCCTTGGCGCCGAGCTCCAGCGGGCCACGGCAGCGCAACGGCCATTCGATGCCGACAAATTTGTCGCCGACCTGACAGGCCGGATCCGGCATGGCGCTCGTATCGCCTTCGACGATGATGCCAACGCGGTAGTCCATGCCCAGCACCCGCAGGTCGACGTCACCGTCGCCATTCACGGTCATGCCCGGGATGCGCACTTTCAGGTCCGGGTTGCTGGCCACGCCGTTACGGAAGGTCAGGTTGCCCTTGAGCTCCTGGAACGGCGTGTCCTTGCCGCGTGGTTCGCCGCTGAGGGTTTTGCGGTTGAGCGTGGCGATGCCTTTGCACAATTGTTGTTCGAGGTTGGCATTGAGCAGCACGCCGTTGTTGATGACGAAACTGGCATTGCCGTTGAGGGTTTCGATCAGCGCTTTCTGGCTGTTGCCATTACCGGTCAGGTTGCTGTCGAGCGTGACCAGGCCTTTGACTGGCGGTTTTTTACCCTGGCTTTCGAGGATTTTTTCCACAGGCACTTTGCTGATGCGTGTCTGCATGTTCAGCGCTGGTGTCTGCTGGCGCACGTCGAGGGTGCCCCTGGATTCGAAGGTGCCGTCGTACAGGTCGCCGCGCAGGTTCTCAAGCGTCAGCAGGCCTTCCTTGCCATTGGCCTTGAGCGCCGCGTTCTGGATCGGCAGCTTGTCGAGGGTCAACTGGCCAAAGGTCAGGTCAGCATCCACGTCGAGTTTGCTCAGGCGTTCCACTGGCAGCAGGCGCTCGTTGCTCCACGCGTCTTTGGTGGGCTTGTCCGGCAGCGGTGTGCTGCCTGCGCCGGCCATGGCATCGGCTTCGGTGCTGGCCACTTCGGCCTGGCGCACTTGCGTCGCGCTATTGGCTTCGGCGGATTTTGGCGGCAGGTAGCGGTCGACGTTGAAGGTGTCAGCCTTGAGCGCGGCGCGCAGCGATTGCTTGGCGAAATCCTCGACGGCAATACGACCGCTGAAGGTGCTGTCATCGACTTTCAGGTTGATGTTGTCGAGCACCAGACTGGTCGGCGTACCGGCAATGCGGCTGACCAGTTCAACTTTGCTCAAACTGCCTTCAGCCATCGCCGGGAGTTTCTGGCCGATGCTGTCGACGAATTTCGCCAGGTCGAATTGGGCAATCGAAAGGCCGCCGTTGATTTGCGGCGTTTTGTCGAGGTCGTTGACCTTCAGTTCGCCCAGTGCGCGCAACTGGTTGGCGGAAATCTTGATGCCAGTCCATTCGGCGACGTTCGCTGCTTTATCCAGCAGCAACTGGCCTTGGGCGGCGAAGGTCACGGTCTTGCCTTGCAGCGGATCACCGGCGATTTCGCCGGACAGCTTCATGTCCTCGAATTTGTAGCGTTGCAAGGCGCGTTCAAAACGCAGCTCGCCATTGAGCTCGGTGCGGACCCGCAGAACGGGCTGATTGGTGACCAGGAACGCGGTGAGCTTGACCGGGATGTTGGTCGAATCGTGGACCGGCCCGGTGCTCAACTGGATGCTTTCGGCGCTGAAGTGCTGGCCGGTCTTCTCGTCGCTGTATTCAACGCGGGCGTTGTTGACGGTCAGGCTGTCGATGTCCAGGCGGATCGGCTGCGCCGGTTTTTCCACTTGAACGGTGGTTTGCGGTGCAGGTTCGCCAGGCGTGACCGCAGGAGCGGTCGAGTTGGCAGTCGCCGGCACTTTGCCGATGTCTTCCCAGTTGCCGTGGCCGTCCTTGTCGCGGTTCAGGCGCAGGTTCAGGCCTTCGACGCGCACGTCGCTCATCTGCACTTCACGGCGCAGCAGCGGCAGCACGCGCACCGACAGACCGAGCATCTGCAAGTCAGCGAACGGTTCGGTGGGCTTGGCCAGGGTCGCGACACTGGCTTCGTGCAATTCCAGGCCCAGCCACGGGAAAAGGCTCCAGCCGATGTCGCCATTGAGCGTCAGCTCGATGTGGGCCTTGTCGCGGGCAATCTGGCGAATCTCGTCTTTATAGTCGTTGGGATCGAAGAGGTGGGTCAGGGCAAAGCCCAGCGCCACAATGATCAGCAACAACCCGAGAAGTACCAGACCCAGGATTTTGCCGAACGCTTTCATGGGCGAGTCCTTGTAGTTAGTCGATTTAGCCGGGGAGTATAGCGCTCAGAAGTGGACGACCGGTCAGCGATCAACCCGGCAGCACATCCAGTGGCACTTTCAGTTTGGCCGCCAGCGCCTGGGACTCAAGGTGCCCGGCAGGTGCCAGCAGGCGCAATGTCGCACCCGATTGCGACGCCAGTTTCTGCGCTTCGTTCACCATTCGCTCGGCAACCCCACGACGACGGGTGATTTTTCGTACACACAGTTGGGACAGATGCCAGACGTCCTGGTGCCTTTGCAAACGTGCCGCGCCCAGCAGGCGATCATTGAAACGCCCGGCGATCAGCGAGCCGTCCCGCAGGCAGCCTTCGATCAACTGCACATCATCAGCAAACGGCGCGAACAGCCAATCCGGCGCGTCGCGGTAAATCTTCTGCAAATCCTGCTGATCCTGGTAGGTGGCTTCGTTCAGCAGCTCGACGATGACAGGCATGACGGTTCCTTCAGTGGTACGAGAACAGATGACTTGCAAAAACGTGATATCAGTTTGGTTTTTCTGTCACGTGCAAATGGTAACCTCTGCCGGTTCGTCCGTCCTTCTGCGACGCGATGTCGCACCAAAATGGAGCTTTACCTCAAAAAAACAGTCATGCGTGCGCATAAAGGCTGGGGGTGAGCAGTGGCTGGCGAACCATACTAATAATTGGGGGATACACAATGACCACGAGCATCACGGCGGACGGCATCTATGCCGGCCAGCCTGCGTTCCTGTCCAAGGAGCGCATCATCGCCAAGCCCGGTTTCAACCGTTGGCTGGTGCCACCGGCCGCGCTGGCCATCCATCTCTGCATCGGCATGGCCTACGGCTTCTCGGTGTTCTGGTTGCCACTGTCCAAAGCCCTGGGTGTGACCAAGGCGGTGGCCTGTGCACCGGACATGAGCTTCATCTCGCAAGTGTTCTCGTCGCAATGCGACTGGCCGATCTCGATGCTCGGCTGGATCTACACTCTGTTCTTCATCTTCCTCGGCTGCTCGGCCGCGATCTGGGGTGGCTGGCTGGAACACGCCGGGCCGCGCAAGGCTGGCGTTGTGTCGGCACTGTGCTGGTGTGGTGGCCTGCTGATTTCGGCGCTGGGTGTGTATACGCACCAGATCTGGCTGATGTGGATCGGCTCCGGGGTCATTGGCGGTATCGGCCTGGGCCTGGGTTATATCTCGCCGGTCTCGACCCTGATCAAGTGGTTCCCGGACAAGCGCGGCATGGCGACCGGCATGGCGATCATGGGGTTCGGCGGTGGCGCGATGGTTGGTGCTCCGCTGGCCGCAGCCTTGATGGGGCACTTCGCGTCGGCAGACAGCGTGGGCGTGTGGCAGAGCTTCCTGGTGATGGCCGCGATCTACTTCGTGTTCATGATCGGCGGCGCACTGTCCTATCGCGTACCACCAACCGGCTGGAAGCCTGAAGGCTGGACCGCTCCGGCGAAAAAAGCTTCGAACGCGATGATCACTCATCGTCACGTGCACGTGAATGTGGCGTGGAAAACCCCGCAATTCCGTCTGGTATGGCTGGTGCTGTGCCTGAACGTGTCCGCCGGTATCGGCATCCTCGGCATGGCTTCGCCGCTGTTGCAGGAAGTGTTCGCCGGCAAATTGCTCGGCACCGACCAGACGTTTGGTCAGCTGGACGCGGGCCAACTGGCCTCGATTGCCGCGATTGCTGCCGGCTTCACCGGTTTGCTGAGCCTGTTCAACATTGGTGGCCGATTCTTCTGGGCATCGTTCTCGGATTACCTGGGCCGCAAAAACACCTATTTCGTGTTCTTCGCCCTCGGTTTTGCGCTGTACGCGTTGATCCCGAACCTTGGTCACCTGGGCAACGTTGCGCTGTTCGTGGCGGCGTTCTGCATCATCCTGTCGATGTATGGCGGCGGTTTTGCGACGGTTCCGGCTTACCTGGCAGACCTGTTCGGTACACAAATGGTCGGTGCGATCCACGGTCGTCTGTTGACCGCCTGGGCGGCCGCGGGTGTGTTGGGTCCGGTGCTGGTGAACTACCTGCGTGAGTATCAACTGAGCATCGGCGTTGAACGTGCCGCCGCTTACGACATCACGCTGTACATCCTCGCGGGCTTGCTGGTGCTGGGTTTCATCTGCAACCTGCTGGTGCGTCCGGTGGCCGACAAGTACTTCATGACCGACGCTGAACTGGCCGCCGAACAGGCGCTGGGCCACGACAAGGGTGCTGATGCCAGCACCGTGCTGGAGTGGAAAGCGGACGCAGGCACCAAGCCTTTGGCAGTTGCCGCGTGGCTGGTGGTGGGGATTCCGTTGGCGTGGGGTGTTTGGGTGACCCTGCAGAAAACGGCGGTTCTGTTTCACTAAGTAAACGGTAAGCGCATCACCCCTGTGGGAGCGAGCCTGCTCGCGATGACGGAGTGTCAGTCAACATCTATG
>NZ_JAGYFZ010000068.1:0-33438 GCF_019946675.1 Pseudomonas sp. BF-B-15 | reverse complement strand
AGGAGCGAGCCTGCTCGCGATGGTGTGTCAGTCGCCTCTCTTTGCCTGACACTCCATCGCGAGCAGGCTCGCTCCTGCAGGGGTTTTGCAGTGTTACTTAAAATAAGGATCAGGCCATGCGTGCACTGGCTGCATTGAGTCGCTTTGTCGGCAACACCTTCGCTTACTGGGTTCTGATTTTCGCCGTCGTGGCTTTCCTGCAACCGGCATGGTTCCTCGGACTGAAAGGCGCGATCGTGCCGCTCCTGGGCCTGGTGATGTTCGGCATGGGCCTGACCCTCAAGCTCGAAGACTTCGCCGAAGTCGCTCGCCATCCGTGGCGCGTGGCGCTGGGCGTGGTTGCACATTTCGTGATCATGCCCGGTGTGGCGTGGTTGCTCTGCCAGGTGTTCCATCTGCCGCCGGAAATCGCCGTGGGTGTCATCCTGGTCGGTTGCTGCCCAAGCGGCACCTCATCAAACGTCATGACCTGGCTGGCCCGTGGCGACCTGGCGCTGTCGGTGGCCATCGCCGCCGTCACCACCCTCCTCGCTCCACTGCTGACGCCCGCGCTGATCTGGCTGCTCGCCTCGGCCTGGTTGCCGGTGTCCTTCATGGAATTGTTCTGGTCGATCCTGCAAGTGGTGCTGCTGCCGATCGTGCTCGGCGTGGTCGCTCAGCGCGTGCTCGGTGATCGGGTTCGCCACGCGGTGGACGTATTGCCGCTGGTTTCCGTTGTCAGCATCGTGATCATCGTCACGGCTGTCGTCGCGGCCAGCCAGGCGAAGATTGCCGAGTCCGGCCTGCTGATCATGGCCGTGGTGATGCTGCACAACAGCTTCGGCTATCTGCTGGGGTACTTCACCGGACGGCTGTTCAAGTTGCCACTGGCCCAGCGTAAATCCCTGGCGTTGGAGGTTGGCATGCAGAACTCCGGTTTGGGCGCCGCGCTGGCCAGTGCGCATTTCTCGCCGCTGGCGGCGGTGCCGAGCGCGTTGTTCAGTGTGTGGCACAACATTTCCGGGGCGCTGCTCTCGACGTATTTCCGCCGGATGAGCGAGAAAGAAGATCGGGAAACCGCGACTCGGCAAGTGACCGAGTAAGCGGAAAACTTGATCCCCGGGTTAATGATGGGCACCATACTGCGCAACGCGAGGACGACCTCGCGGCTCGATCGAGTCATTAATCTGGGGACGACCCCGTCAATCGATGGAGGTCTCTCATGTCCTGGATCATTCTGTTTTTCGCCGGCCTGTTCGAAGTGGGCTGGGCTGTCGGCCTGAAATACACCGACGGTTTCAGCCGTCCTCTCCCTACTGCGTTGACGATTGCCGCGATGGCCATCAGCCTTGGCCTGCTTGGGCTGGCGATGAAGGAATTGCCCCTGGGCACTGCCTATGCGATCTGGACCGGCGTGGGTGCCGTCGGCACGGTCATCGCCGGGATCATCCTGTTCGGTGAATCGATGGCGCTGTTCAGGCTGGCCAGCGTGACCTTGATCATTGCCGGGCTGATCGGACTGAAAGTCAGCGCCTGACGGCTTGCGGCCAATACGACAAAGCCCGCCCCTCTATCGATAGAGGGCGCGGGCTTTTTCAATGGTGAGTCCAACCGATCAGCTTTCGGCCAATGCCATGCGCCCACGCGCGACCGGAGCCTTTTCCACATGCTCAAGCTGGATGCACCGTTCCAGGAACAGGTACATGTAGTCGTAGCTTTTGCACACGGCCTCGCGCAATTGGGCCTGCAGTGACTTGCTCGGGTTCAGCCCCGCCAGCGTGCAGATGATTTCCAGCGCTTCCCACGGATGGGCGTCATCGTACTGGGCATGCATCTTCAGCCACTTCATGGCTCGCTTGCGATCCTCTTCGGGGAACGATGCCGCGTAGACGCCATTGGAACAGACCAGCGCCGACCACTCGCCGGTCGCGCCTTCAATGGCATAGTTGGTGGCGGCAATGGCGACGATCAACGAGTCCGCCGAACTGGTATGCCAGCACCAATGACTCAAGGCGTGAAGTTCAGGGGCCACCTTTTGCGCCTGCAGTTCTTCCAGGCTGACACCGTGAGCACGGCTCCAGTGCACCCAGTAATCAGCATGGTTCAATTCCACACGAATGTTGCGCATCAACCATCGTCGCGCCATGTCCTCGCCGGGATGGCGGGCAAAGCGGGTCTTGGTGAGGTTCTGTGCCATATATAACGCGAATTGCTCAACCACGGGCCAACCACCAATAAGGTAGTTGCGCATGGTCTTTGCGCTGAGTTTGTTATCTCGCATGCGCCTGTACAATTCGTGTTCGACAACCCGGCGTTTACTCTCGCTGCAGTCCTGGATCAGTTGCTGAGCCCAGGCGGGATAACTTGCAGCTTCCATGAGGGGTCCGGTTCTGTTGAATGTATCGATCACTGTCGGGTTCCTTTTGATTGTGATTGTAAGGATCAGCAAGAGATTTCAACGGAACGTGCCAGGCGCCTTGAACAACAACGGCTGAGGCCTGGCAGGACGACTTTGTAAACTATCGCAGGTAAACAAATGCGGGCGCTCAATCACATACCCTTGAGCGTAATCCACCCCGATTTCCAGCAATGCCTGTTCAATCTGGGGTGTTTCAACAAACTCGGCAATCGTACGCTTACCCATTACATGGCCGATGTGATTGATCACTTCGACCATGGCGCGGTTAATCGGGTCGTCCAGCATATCCTTTACGAAACTCCCGTCGATCTTCAGGAAGTCTACAGGCAAATGTTTCAAGTAGGCGAATGAGGACATACCGGCGCAAAAGTCATCCAACGAAAAGTGGCAACCTAAGCCTTTGAGTTCATTAATAAATCTAATTGCACTTCCAAGATTGGAAATAGCACTGGTTTCAGTAATTTCAAAACAAATCATTTCAGGCGGTATGGAATAAGTAATGAACTGTTGACGCAGGAAGTCCAGGAACGCCTCATCTCCTATAGTTGTGCCTGACAGATTAATCGCACACATCGCCAACGGCCCTTTGTGTTTCTCCGATATACATTGGGCAATGATCTTGAAAACATTCTGTACAACCCAACGATCAAGCGAAGTCATCAACCCATAACGTTCCGCCGCCGGAATAAAACTGTCGGGCAATATCATGCGTCCGGCTTCGTCATGCAGGCGCAACAGGATTTCGATATGCCCGCCGCCTGTTTCGACATGACCCAGGGCTGCGATTTCCTGGGCATACAGACAAAAGCGGTCCTCTTCCAGCGCCATGTGCAAGCGCTGCACCCAAGCCATTTCGCCAAAGCGCAGGGACAATTCCGAGTCATCGGCGTGATAGACCTGAACCCGGTTGCGGCCCTTTTCCTTGGCCATGTAACAGGCCATATCGGCGGCGCGCAGCGATGTTTCGAGGGTGGTCGGGTGCTGATTGATGTGTACCAGGCCGATGCTCACGGTGGTCACGAACGGCCGGCCTTTCCAGACGAAGTGCAGGTTCTGCACGGTCTGGCGCAGGCCCTCGGCGATTTTCTCCGCGGCTTCCGGTGCGCAACTCTCCAGCAGGATGCCAAATTCGTCGCCGCCCAGGCGGGCCAGGGTATCGCCTTCGCGCAAGCCCGATTGCAGCAACGCGCAGATGTGCCGCAACAACTCGTCCCCCGCCGCGTGGCCGCACGTGTCGTTGACCAGCTTGAACTGGTCCAGATCGAGGAACATCAAGGCATGACGCCCCGGATGTCGCGTCAGGTTGTGCAGCACCTGTTCCAGGCGATATTCGAATTCGCGGCGATTGGCCAGCCCGGTCAGGGCGTCATGGGTCGCCTGCCAGGACAAATTGGCAATGTATTGCCGCTCCTGGGTCATGTCGTGCAACACCAGCACAGTGCCGCTGACCTTGCCGGCATTGCGGATCGGCGCACCGACCAGCGTGACCGAAACCGTGCTGCCATCCAGCCGTTGAATCAATTTGGAATGCTCGCTGCCACCGCTGAGCTGACCGCTCAGTATGTGCTCGATCAACGTAAAGCCGTCGGCCTGGGCATTCTCGTCCAGCAGATTGAACAGCGCGGCCAGGGGCAAGCCTGTCGCCTGCTCGGCCTTCCAGTGCGTCAACGCCTCGGCGGCCGGGTTCATGTAGGCAATCGCGCCGTCGACATTGGTGGTGATCACGGCGTCGCCAATCGATTGCAGGGTGATCTGCGCGCGCTCCTTCTCCAACTGCAAGGCGTCGGCAAACGCATGGCGCTGCTTGAGCAATTTGTGCGTGCGCATCAGGGCCAGGACAATCAAGCCTAGGGCGGTGGCGAGATTCGTCAACAGCAGCAGGCGCAGAATCACCCGCGAGCCTTCACCCAGGGCATCGCTGAAGGCCTTCGCCGCCGGCGTCACTTCATCGTTGATCGCAAATATCTGATCTTTCCAGCGCTGGATATCGCCATTGGTGGCCTGACGGGAGGTGATGCGCTGATGCATTTCCCGAGCAACATTATCAAGGCGCAGCAGATACGCATCCCCTACCGTCCAGAGGTCGATGGCTTTCTCAAGGTAAGAGAAGTGGCGGAAATTGAGGTACAGCCAGATCAGGCTGGAGACGTCATCCGGATGGTTGCCCCCCTTGAGGATCGCCTGGCGTGCCGCTTCGATGTTCGGTGGTTGATTGTCCAGCGCCAAACGTAACTCGTGGCCCCCCTGAGGCACGGCGATGGCGTTCTGGTATTTGAGGAATATCGTCTCGTCGCGACTGTCCGCGTAGAGATTCAGGTAATAGATGGCGTCTTTCTGGCCCTTGGACCAGAGGCTTTCGCCGGCAACATAGCCGCGCACCGCCGACAAAACATACAGGCTGAAACCGCCCAACAGCGCCTGAAATAGCACGACAGCGATAAATGGCCAGACAATGCCCAGCAACCGTGGCGTTCCGAGAGTCCGCGTTTGATTCATGAGGTCCCTTGTTTTAGCACTGCCAGATCATCATCCAACGTGATCGCTACAGCTAGACTAGGGTGCGTTCTCGATCCCGGCAAGCGAGAAGCCCTTTCTATGGGCAAGTGCCGGTAAATAACGGTTTTCAGTGAGAGGCGGACACACCTCGCGACACAGTTCCTGGAGAAAAGCCGCCATCACCTAACTATGTACCGCTCTCTCCTGTTTGTTTTCGCTTGAAATCGGCCAACGACGCCATCGCACCAGAGCGATGCGCAGATCAACCGATAATCAAGAGAAGCAATTACATGCAATCGAACACTTCAAACCCACCTTCACCCTCCGAGGCTGAGTTACATGCAGGCCAACTGGAGGATTACGAACTTCTGCTCGCGGCCTTGCGCGAAACACCGGTAAACATTCTATGGCCCGTCTTGCCACTAAAACCTTATTCACCACTCACCAAGGTGAGCGCAGATGGATTAAAAGCGTTGTGGCAAGTGCTGCGCGATCGGGATTACATCGATATGTGCACAAAACTTGAAATAAAGCACGGCGATCTGTCCGTTGCGTTCAAGGAGGGCAAGTATGTCTATCAGGCCTGGAAGAACACAGGACATAAAGTCACGCTGGAGTTGACCGAGCACGCCAAATGGCAGCCGCTGAAACTGCGGATTGAGCGGGCAGCAGCATTACTGGGCGGAGTGTTGAATTCAAACCGCACCATTGGCTTAGAAAGAATGTGCGTCTTTTACGGTATTGCATTGACGTCGAGAGACCCGCAAATAGTTCAGGTCACGATAAAGGTCGTTCAGGACAGGATCGCCAGCCATCGTTTGAGACTGGAGGACGAGTTTGAAGCCATCGATCTAAAGCCCTCTCCAACACAAAAGGATCTGGAAAAATTCGCAACTATTAAAAAGCTCTTTCCTGACGCGCCACCTGATACGCAGCTGCTCCATGGCATCCAGGCTCGCGCCGAAATAATCGATGTGGTTGATCGATTCCTGCCAGAGAGCGTTAATTCACCGCTGACTTACCTTGCCAAGGACATTCTTCCTACCGCAACGATTGAACAAGTACGCGCAATGCCGAGTGTGTATCTCGAAAAAATCCTGCAGAGCGCGGAGGCTCAAAGGCTTGGAAACACATTACTGACAACAATGAATTGGTATGGCGGCACAACCGGTGAAGAGACTTCGCCTTACATCCGCACCAGACTGATAGCTAACGCGCTGCAGCATTGGCTTTGCGCACAGACCCTGGACCCCACCGACTCGATGGCCGGTTATGAGTGGCAGAGTCGTTCGAATTGGGGAAAAAGCTATCAGGCTATCCGCGAGGCATTTGAAGCCCATTTACTCACGTCAAAACTGGCCGCGTCAGACAAAGAGGCCGTGGTCATTGCACGATTATTTTTGTCCCGATTCCCGTTCGAGTTCCGTGTCCGGGACATTCCGGCAGATCTTGCTTATCGGAGCACGGTTGTCTGGGTCAATTTTCTCAACGGTGTAAATTTCGTCAAATCCGTCGCCCCTGAACTGCTGGACAGGCTGAGCTTCCAGCAGTTGGTCAACTTGCCCATGCACAGGGCCGAAGTGGCAACCACGGAAGAATTGAACCTCCTCAGTCTCACCAGGCTGCTTCCGACCCTGGATTGGGCTGTCACCCAGGGTTTCGTTTCGCAAAAAGACCTCAAGGATTACACGCAAGCCGACATCGAACGAGCCTGCTCCGAACTTGAAAAACACTCGAAGGAGGTCAATCAAGCGGTTATCCGAATCAATGAGGAACCACCCAAACGGCTGGCCATCGCCAAGGCTGAAATACAAACGCTGTTCGGAAGCGAAGCCTTCAATACCGACGGACGCAAACTGGCCAGGTATGACGAGTTGGCTTCGATCGGCTTTCGCGACACACTGCCACTCAGGGGTAAGGAATACAAGTATTACTCGTTCGCCGACGTCTTGGCGTCCGGTATGTTCGACGATCAGAAAATATGGTTTGTGACTGAAGCCGACGGCGAGACCTTAAGTACACAATGGATCAGGATGGACAAGGACCGGTACTTGAAAGCTGACAAGCCATGGCCGGTTCCCGGTATTGGATTTGAAGGCCGTCAAGAAGTCCTGTCACCGTTTACCAAAATCCCCGATGTCCCTGCGCTGTTTGACGATGCGTTCAAGCGGCATCTGGAAAAGATCACAACGGCCTACCAGACATTGATCAGAACGCTGTTAACCTCACTTCCGTATGCCGACCGCCTGGCGCTGGAGGTGGGTGAAGTCAAGATTTACAGCCTGCGCAAAGAAACCCGCAAAGTCGCCGCCAAAGACGAAACGCCCGAAATTACGTTGCCGCTCAGAGCGCGCAACGGCGTAATCCTGCAAGCGACTCAAACAAACGAGCCCATCGGGGACGAAGCCGCCGTTTCCGTCAGCACTTTTTACGAACTTCTCCCGAAAGCCGGGGTAATACGCCGCCTCGAAAACTTTGATGCGACGTTGTTGATTCCCCGGATCGGGGCGATGGCCACCACCTCCAATGGGAACTATGTCGATGTTATCCGCGACCGGCATTTACCCTTCGACTGGGACGCACATTCGACCGGTACCCTGCCCAAGGCAACAGCCTTCTGCGAAGCCATCATCGATCAGCTGCCGCCGACTATCAGCGCAAGCTCAGGGGTTACAGAGCAGCATAGACGTGCCCCATTGACCCTGTCGTCCAACCGTTCAACGGCGATCAGCCGACACATTGCGACCGAGCTCCTGTTCGTTGACCCGCAAGAATTGCGTACCTTTGCGAAGGGCCAGACCCAGTTTGAACTCGAAGAAGCTCGCCGTAGAAAAGTACTCCAGATCGCAAAGATGTTTGTACCGTTCTGGGGCCCTGTCGAGGACCTGATGTCAGGCGATAAGAACCGTATCGCGTTGGGCATAGTCGGCCTGTTTTTTGACGTGATTTCGTTCGTGATCCCCATTGGCAAGTTCGCCACGGGTTCAGTCAGACTGATCAGCAACGCAGGCCGGTTGGCCACTCGTGCAACGCTTCCTTCTTTTTCAACGCTGACAAAAACACTGCTGGTATCGACACTGCGAGCGTTGAATCCGCTTGAGATTATTCCCGCGCTGCTCAAAGGCTTGGGCAAATCGGTGCGATACATTTATAAAACCGTCACGTTCGAATTTAACGAACTCGTGGGGAAAATCCGCTACTACGAGTACGTGCGCAGCTTGCCTCAGTTGAGTGATGCCGGACGCTGGAAGCCTGCAACGCTGGGAGATCAGCTAGCCAGCATCAAAGGCATAGATGATGTGCCAATTCGCAACATCGGCACCTCTGGCAAGACCGACTTGCGCCTGATCGATCCATTGTCCTCCAAGCCCTATGGCCCGTCGTTGACCACCCGCGCCAGTGACTTCTCTCCCGGGCAATCGCACTACAGCACCCTGGAAAGCCGCAACCAGCAATCGGTTGTGGAGCTAGCCAAGACACGCCACGTACGAGAAGTGCTTGAAGTGGACGGCCGAACCACGCTGTTCATCGATGACGTGCCGTACCGGCTGGAGGGTGACACGCTACGCCGTGCAGACTTGATTGACGCGAGTGATTCGCTGAAGTCGATACCTTGCCGACCGAGACGCGCCCCGGGAGCAGATGTGTGCACGACTCGCTATGTGAAGCGAGACCCGGCCCCGACACCCGCGGTTGGCGCCTTCGATGAAACCAAGGGATGGGCCACCTGGTTTGGCGACAGCATTTACACACCAGGCACTGCGGGCGCCCCCCTGACGAAGGTTTCGTTGGCCACTCACACAACACTCGACGCGACGATGGAATTCCGCAAAGGCATTTACGGGCGTGTCAAAGTCAACGTGACCGAAAAAGGTGTGACCGATACCTTCCACTCCGGAGCCGTCATCGTGGACTCCGTAGACGGTTCGAAACGGTATGTTTTCACACGTCTTGATGCGGGGGATTTTTACGTTGCCGAACTGGCAAAAGGGCAAAGCCTGCGTAACGCACTGACTTTCAAGCAAGCGTCAACCTTGCCCGCCGAACTGCGGCGCGAGTTGATGGTGGTGTACACCGGCTCGTTGAATGCCAACAACATGGCGAGGATTTACGGTGTGACTCTCGTTGAGCGCGCCATGAGGGCGATGGACAACATCGCCATACCTATCGGCGGCCATGCCAATCCGCCCGATACACTCAGGCTGATCAAGGTCGATACCAGCCCCGGCGAGGCCGTGCTGTTCGATCACTCGACCCGAATGATCGTCAGGCACTCCACCGATGGTGCAACGACCTGGTCAGCGTCCAGGAATGCTCCGGAAAGTGTCCGTGAAACGACAGCGCAAGTATTCAATACACTGTTTCAGAGAACCGTTATCACCCTGGAATCGTCGGTTCGGGGTGGGCCCAAGGCGTTGAAAATCGATGGCGTCATGTTGGAACTACAGCAACGCATCAGCGCCATTCATAACAGTGAATTGGGCAAACTGCGCAATGTTGCATTCGCTGAAATCAAGACAAGACAGGGCATTCGGGAGGTTTATGTCAGCGTTTCCGGCAGGCAGGGTGACACCGCTTACCTGCCATTGTTTGAGAGAAACAGAGGCTCGAAAGAGGTGATCGACGAAGGTACGAGTTACTTCAACATCGATCACGGTGCCAACTTCCCGGAGAAATCGCTGAAGGTCTCCAGTTCTGGCAAGTTACAAGCGATTCCGCACACGATCAAAGACATCGAGAAATACACCCCCGAACTCACCCTACGCCCTACGTCACTGGACACCGA
The DNA here is from genome assembly GCF_019946675.1 of Pseudomonas sp. BF-B-15. Lineage (NCBI taxonomy): Bacteria > Pseudomonadati > Pseudomonadota > Gammaproteobacteria > Pseudomonadales > Pseudomonadaceae > Pseudomonas > Pseudomonas sp. BF-B-15. Next base: position 23,758 of record NZ_JAGYFZ010000068.1, on the reverse strand, counting down.
GAGCAAGCTCATCAGCGTCATACGCCAGAAATATCCGGACTCTCAGGAGCTTGAGTCCATCACCATCGCCACCACCATGGCCCCCTGCGATTCGTGTTCAATCGTCATGAAGCAATTCGGTTATGACGGCAGTCCGGAGGCCTTGAACGTGATCTGGAAGTAGCCGCGCAGCACTGATCAGTGCTGCTGCAAATGCCCGTACAGCTTGGCGTACAAACCTCCCTCGGCAATCAGTTGCTGATGGTCGCCATCCTCGGCAATTTGCCCGCCGTCGAATACCAGCACCCGGTCGGCCTGTTTTACGGCGGACAATCGGTGCGCAATGATCAGCGTGGTGCGGTGGCTCAGGAACCGCGCCAGTGCCTGGTGCAGGTTGTATTCGGTGGCGGCATCCAGCGCTGAAGTGGCCTCGTCGAGGATCACCACTTTCGGTTCGGCCAGCACCATCCGAGCAATCGCCAGGCGTTGGCGCTGACCGCCGGACAAGCGCACGCCGGAGCGTCCGACGATACTGTCCAGGCCGTTGGGCAATTCCCGAACCGTGTTGTGCAGCTGCGCAATTTCCAGCGCCTGCCAGCAGGCTTCGTCACTGCGCTCACGGCCCATGGTCAGGTTGGCACGGATGGTGTCGTTGAACAGCGCCGGATGTTGCAGGACCACCGCTACGTTTTCACGCACCGTTTCCAGGCCAATGTCCTGCTGGGTCGAACCGCCGAAGCGAATGGTTCCGGCCAGAGGCGTGTAAAGGCCCAGCAGCAATTGCACCAACGTACTTTTGCCGCCGCCGCTGGCGCCGACAATCGCGACTTTTTCACCGGGAGCGATGGACAGGTTCATCTGGTTCAACACCAGTTCGTCACCGTAACCGAAACTCAATCCCTGGACTTCGATACCCACGGTTTCGCGACCGTTGAACGGGTCGACACCGCCCGGGTACTCAGGCTCATCGGCCCTTGCCAACAACTCATTGATTCGCGACAGCGCACCACCGGCGGCGTAGTAGGCGTATTGCAGATTCAGCAGCTGTTCCACCGGACCGATCATGAACCACAGGTAGCTGAACACCGCGAGCATCTGGCCGATGGACAGGTCGGAAAACAACACGGTGAGCATCGCCGCGGCGCGGAAAATATCGATGCCGAACTGGAACAGCAAACCGCTGGCCCGGTTCGAGGCATCGGTTTTCCACTGGGAGTTCACCGCGTAATCGCGCACTTCCCGCGCACGTTGGCCGAGACGCCCGAGGAAGAAGCCCTGACGGTTGCCGGCGCGCACTTCCTGGATGGCATCGAGGGTTTCGGTCAACGCTTGAGTGAAGCGCGAGGTGCTGTCGTTCTCGAGTTTCTTCAGGTGCTTGACCCGCTTGCCCAGCAGCACCGTGGCATAGATCACCAGCGGGTTGAACAGCATGATCAGCAGCGCCAGTTTCCAGTGCATCCAGATCAGGATGCTGGCGGTGCCGATCAGGGTCAGCATGGCCACGAGGAAACGGCTGAGGGTTTCGCCGACGAATTTGTCCACCGTGTCCAGGTCAGTAACCAGGTGCGTGGTCACCGTGCCGCTGCCCAGGCTTTCGTATTCACCCAGCGAGATGCGCTTGAGGCGCTCGATCAGCCGCAGGCGGATGCGGTACACGATGTCTTTGGCCAGTGCCGCGAACAACTTGGCCTGCACCACGTTGAACAACAAGGCACCGCAGCGCAGCAACAAGGTCACCAGCAGCATCAGGCCGATGTACCCCGCCGCTTTCTGCCAGCCTTCGGGCAGTGCGTGGTTCATGACTTTCAGTGCTGCGTCGCCATGGCCCAGCAGCACTTCGTCCACCAGCAAGGGCAAGAGCAAGGGAATCGGTACGCTGCACAACGTCGCCAGCACGGCCACGCCGTTGGCGATCCACAGGGATTTCTTGTGATGCAGGGCCAGGCGGCGGATTTCCGCCCAGCTCAGACGGTCGACACGTGCAGCGGTTGGGGTGTCGTCAGGCAGATCATGCACAGGCAGCGCGCTCCAGCCAGCGGCCGAGCAGCGGTGACAGTACGCTGAGAGGCTGATAGCCATTGGTCAACAACGCCAATTGACCATCACGCTCTGCCAGCAAGGTGGGGAAACCGGCGATGCCGAGGTCCTGCACCCAAGTGAAATCGGCCGCAGTCGCGGCATGTTGATCGGCGCGGTCGAACGCGGCTGCGAACTCGATGCGCGGCAAACCGGCCTGCTCCGCCAGTTCCACCAGCACACTGGCGTGGGTGACATCGCGCCCTTCTGCGTAAAACGCATGCTGGATCAGACCAAGCAGTTTCCACGCGCAATCCGGCGCCAGGCTGCGCGCCGTCACCAACGCCCGACAGGCCGGCTCGGTGTCGTACACAAAGCCGTCGGGCAATGCGCCTTCGATTTTGAACGGTTGACCGGTGGCCTCGGTGACCGCCTGCCAATGTTCAAGAATGTAGCGCCGGGTGGTCGGCTCCAGCGCCGAACCACTGCCGGTGCGCAAACCGCCCACAATCAAATGCACGTCCACACCCGCCGCCTGCGCCTGCTCGACCAACGCATTGGCCACCGGCGCAAAGCCCCAGCACCAGGAACACATCGGGTCCATCACATAGAGCAGGCGGCGTGCAGACATGGTTCAAGCCTCGGAAGGGGTTTGCTTGTAGTTGTAGCCGATCGGGTGCGGCATGTTGCGAGCCTTGGCCAGTTCGATCTGCTTCTGCCGATCGATGGCACTGCGCCGGGTCTTCTCGCTCAGCTTATCCCAGCAATGCGGGCAGCTGATGCCGGCCACATAGTGCTCGGACGCGCGGTCTTCAACACTAACCGGTGTACGACAGGCGTGACATTGATCGTAGTCACCTTCACTGAGGTCATGACGAACGGTCACGCGGTTATCGAACACGAAGCAGTCACCCTGCCATTTGGTTTCTTCCTGCGGCACCTCTTCGAGGTACTTCAGAATGCCGCCCTTGAGGTGGTAGACCTCATCGAAACCCTGGCTGAGCATGTAGCTCGAAGCCTTTTCACAACGAATGCCGCCGGTGCAGAACATCGCGACTTTCTTGTGCACGGCCGGGTCGAAGTTGGCTTTGATGTAGTCGGGAAATTCGCGAAAACTGGTGGTTTTCGGATCGATGGCGCCTTCGAAGGTGCCAATCGAGACTTCGTAATCGTTGCGGGTGTCGATCAACAGTACTTCCGGATCGCTGATCAGCGCGTTCCAGTTCTCTGGATCAACGTAGGTGCCGACCTTTTTGTTCGGGTCCACGCCTTCGACGCCGAGGGTGACGATTTCTTTCTTGAGTTTGACTTTGGTGCGATAGAACGGCTGATCATCGCAGTACGACTCTTTGTGGTCGATGTCGTCCATGCGCGGGTCGTTCTTGAGCCAGGCCATCAGCCCGTCGATGCCTTCACGGCTGCCGGACACGGTGCCGTTGATGCCTTCTTCGGCGATCAACAGCGTGCCTTTGATGCCGTTGTCGACCATGGCCTGCAGCAGCGGCTCGCGCAGGTCGACGTAGTTTTCCAGGGTGACGAACTTATACAGTGCCGCCACGACAATCTGTTGTGTCATGGGTGATTCTCCAGGTGGCTACCCTCGTAAGGGGTGAACCGGATGCGAAAAAAAACGCGCCGGGTAAGCGGCGCGTTGCGGATTCTAGCAAAAATAAACGCTCCTCTGTAGGAGCCGGCTTGCCGGCGATGGCAATCTCGAGGACGCCATCGCCGGCGAGCCGGCTCCTACAAGGGGCGGGACATCAATGCGAGCCGCCAGCACAGGTCGGCGAGGCCGGAGCCGTGTCGATCTGTGCCCATTCCTCAGGCGTGTAGGTATGCAGCGCCAACGCATGGAACTCGCCCATCAGCTCGCCGAGCGTGCCGTAGACTTTCTGGTGACGCTTGACGCGGTTGAGCCCTTCGAACTGCTGGCTGACCACCACGGCCTTGTAATGGGTCTGCAACCCACGACTGTGCATATGGCTTTCATCCAGCACTTGCAGGTGCTCGGGCTGTAACAGGCCCAGCGTCGATTCGATGCGTTGTTGCATGGTCATACCGACCTCCGCTTAAGGCTTTTTCTTGGCAGCAGGTGCAGCGGCGTTAGCCTTAGGGTCCAGCTCGTTGGTCATGTCAGCCAACAGCTTGTTGACCACTGGCACGGCGCTTTCGAGCTTGGCCTGGGTCATCTGGGCCGATTGCTGGGTCAGCTGCGGCATTTTTTCCAGGACTTTCTTGCCCAGTGGCGACTGGTAGAACGCGACCAGGTCTTTCAGCTCGGATTCGCTGAAGTTGGAGGTGTACAGCTTGACCATGTCCGGCTTCAGCTTGTTCCAGCCAATGGCTTGATCCAGAGCGGCGTTGGCTTTGGCCTGGTAGGTTTCCAGCAAGGCTTTTTTCGATTCAGGGGCTTTGGTCTGTTCAAAGCGCTGAGCGAACATTTGCTGCACTTGCATGTACACCGGAGTGCCCAATTTGTCAGCGTGCGCCAGGGTCAGGAAAGCTTCGGCACTGGCGTTGTGGCTGGCGGTATCGGCAAAAACAGGGCCGCTGGCGCAAACCAGTGCAACCGCGGTACAGATGGCACGAAGACGAGTCATCGAGTTTCCTTTTCTAGCAGGCGAGGTAAAACCCCAAGGGCGTCCATTCTGCGCCTAAAAAAGTGTGTCGCTCAACCCCAAGCCTTGTCGTGCCTGAATTAGAGGGGTTGAATGGTCAAAATACTGACCGATGGAACCACGGCCGGCGATCACGGCCTAAACTGCGCTATCAGACTGACAGGAGTGTGCATGATGAGCCGTATCGAAACCGACAGCCTTGGCCAGGTGGAAGTGCCGGATGAGGCCTACTGGGGCGCTCAGACGCAACGCTCGCTGATTAACTTCGCCATCGGCAACGAGCGCATGCCGCTGGCGGTGCTGCATGGGCTGGCGCTGATCAAGAAAGCCGCGGCGCGGGTCAATGACCGCAACGGCGATCTGCCCGCCGACATCGCCCGGCTGATCGAACAGGCCGCCGACGAAGTGCTCGACGGCAAACACGACGACCAGTTCCCGCTGGTGGTCTGGCAGACCGGCAGCGGCACCCAGAGCAACATGAACGTCAACGAAGTGATCGCCGGGCGCGCCAACGAACTGGCCGGCAACCCGCGCGGCGGCAAGGTGCCGGTGCACCCCAACGATCACGTCAACCGCTCGCAGAGCTCCAACGACTGCTTCCCCACCGCGATGCACATCGCCGCCGCGCAGGCGGTGCAGAACCATTTGCTGCCGGCGATCAGCGAACTGTCGGGCGGTCTGGCCGAGCTGTCCGCGCGACACATGAAGCTGGTGAAGACCGGCCGCACCCACATGATGGATGCGACGCCGATCACCTTCGGCCAGGAACTCTCGGCGTACATCGCACAACTGGATTACGCCGAACGGGCGATCCGCAGCGCCCTGCCCGATGTGTGTGAACTGGCCCAGGGTGGCACCGCCGTCGGCACCGGGCTGAATTCGCCGCACGGTTTTGGCGAAGCGATTGCCTCCGAGCTGGCTGCGCTCTCGGGCCTGCCGTTTGTCACCGCACCGAACAAATTCGCCGCATTGGCGGGCCATGAACCGCTGACCACGCTGTCCGGCGCACTGAAAACCCTCGCCGTGACCCTGATGAAAATCGCCAACGACCTGCGCTTGCTGGGTTCCGGGCCACGTGCCGGTTTCGCCGAAGTGAAATTGCCGGCCAACGAACCCGGCAGTTCGATCATGCCCGGCAAGGTCAACCCGACTCAGTGCGAAGCCCTGTCGATGCTCGCATGCCAGGTGTTGGGCAACGACGTGGCCATCGGCTTCGCCGCGAGTCAGGGGCATCTGCAACTGAACGTGTTCAAACCGGTGATCATCCACAACCTGCTGCAATCGATCCGCTTGCTGGGCGATGGCTGCAGCAACTTCCAGCAGCATTGCATCGCCGGCCTGGAACCGGATGCCGAGAAAATGGCCGAGCATCTGGAGCGTGGGTTGATGCTGGTGACGGCGCTGAACCCGCATATTGGTTACGACAAGTCGGCGGAAATTGCCAAGAAGGCCTATGCCGAAGGGCTGACGTTGCGGGAGGCGGCGTTGCAGTTGGGGTATCTGACCGATGAACAGTTTGATGCGTGGGTAAGGCCGGAGAATATGCTGGAGGCTGGGGCCAAGGGCTGAGTATTGCGGTGACTGTTAGTCAGTCTTCGCGGGCAAGCCTCGCTCCTACAGGTTATGCATTCTCCTGTAGGAGCGAGGCTTGCCCGCGAAGAACGATGACGCGGTTTAACCTGCCGCCATCCGAACCTTCCGCGCCTTGAGCCCCGCAATCAACGAAGGCCCCAACGCCACCAGCGCCGACCCCAGCACCACCAGCACCGCCCCGCCATACCCCAGGCCATTGATCGTTTCGGCATGCACATACTCCGGCCATAACCAGGCCGCCATGGCCACCGCCGCGAACGTCACCAACGGCGTGATCGCCAGCGTTGCACTCACCCGCGAAGCTTCCCAGTGCGCCAGCGCTTCGGCAAATGCGCCATACGCAATCAGGGTGTTCATGCAGCAAGCCAGCAACAGCCAGCCTTGCAACGGATTCAGCTGCAGCGCTTCCAGCGGGTGCACCCACGGGGTCAGCAACAACCCGCAGAACAGGTAAATCACCATCATCACCTGCAACGAATTCCACACCGTCAGCAACTGCTTCTGCCCCAGGGCATAGAACGTCCAGACCGTGGACGCCAACAACACCAGCAGCACACCCGCCGTGTAGTCGCTCAGCGAGGTGAACAACTCAACCAGACGCTGGTTGAAAAACAGTCCGAAACCAATCAGCAACACCAGCAGGCCAATCCCCTGCCCCACGCTGAAGCGTTCCTTGAACACAAACAGGCTGGCGATCAGCAACATGATCGGGCCCATCTGCACCACCAATTGCGCCGTGCCAGGGCTGAGCAGATTCAAGCCCATCAAGTACAGGATGTAGTTGCCCACCAGACCGAGCACCGCCATCACCACCAGCCAGCCACCGCGCGGGCCGAGCACTTTGCGGCTCGGCAGGCGTCGGGTCGCTGCCAGGTAAATGAACAGGCAGCCGCCGGACACCATCAGGCGAAACCAGGTCACCGTGACCGGGTCCATCACCAGCAGCACTTGCTTGAGCTTGATCGGCAGGATTCCCCACAAAAACGCAGTCAACAAGGCCAGGAACAGACCATAAACCCAGCGCCCCGATGAAATGTGCATGCGTACCTCAAAGCCAGATGGCAAGAACCGTCATTCTAGGCTCAGCGGTGCCTGGTACACAGGGACAGTTGGCTGCCGGACGCAAATGAAACTGTGCGGGTCGCAGCAATAAATTGGCGATGTGCCGCTGATCGGCTGGCCAGGCGTTGCAAGTGGTTCATGCATAAGCTCATTGGATCCGCCAACAGCAGCCCCCATCAGGAGACCGCCATGTACGGCATGCGCGCCCAGGACAACGCCCCCGCCGTGCACTTTCGCAGTGACCGGATGTGTCGGGTGAATGGAGAGTTGTATTTCAGCACCCGGGAAAACACCCTGGAGGGGCCGTTTGAAAACCCGGAGGCGGCTGCACGGGAGATTGCGGCTTACATCGCGCGGATGCAGGTTCTGAGCGCCTGTCGATAGACCGAGGCGCCTTCATCGCGAGCAGGCTCGCTCCCACAGTGGATCAATGTCGCACACCTGATCCCTGTGGGAGCGAGACCGGCTTGCCGGCGATGGCGATGTAATAATCACCACAAACTTTAAGGCTTAACGCACCGCTTCAAACAACCCGGTCGCGCCCATCCCGCCACCCACGCACATGGTGACAATGCCGTAGCGCAATTTACGTCGCTGCAATTCCCGCACAAGATGCCCGACCTGACGCGACCCGGTCATGCCGAACGGGTGACCGATGGAAATCGAGCCGCCATTGACGTTGTACTTCTCGTTATCGATCCCCAGCCGGTTGCGGCTGTACAGGCATTGCGAGGCGAACGCTTCGTTGAGTTCCCACAGGTCAATGTCGGCCACCTGCAAACCCTTGGCCTTGAGCAGCTTCGGCACCGAAAACACCGGGCCGATGCCCATTTCATCCGGTTCGCAACCCGCCACGGTGAAACCACGGAAGAACGCCTTCGGCTTCAACCCCAGTTCCAGCGCTTTTTCCAGGCTCATCACCAGGGTCATGGACGCACCGTCGGACAGCTGAGACGAGTTGCCCGCCGTCACCGAACCGTCTTCGGCAAACACCGGCTTCAACCCCGCCAGACTTTCCAGGGTCGTGTCCGGACGGTTGCAGTCGTCGCGGTCAACGACGCCATCGAGGATCTGCACCTGCCCGGTGGCCTTGTCTTCAACCCGATACTTCACCGCCATCGGCACGATTTCGTCGTCGAACAGCCCGGAGGCCTGCGCCTGGGCAGTGCGCTGCTGACTTTGCAGGGCGTACAGATCCTGTTCTTCGCGGCTGACGTTGTAACGACGCGCAACGATTTCGGCGGTCTGGCCCATGGGGAAGTAGATGCCCGGCACCTGTTCTTTCAGCAGCGGGTTGATCAGGTTGTCGGTGTTGACGCTTTTCATGGTCAGGCTGATGGATTCGACACCACCGGCGACGATGATGTCGCTGCAGCCCGAAGCGATCTGGTTGGCAGCGATGGCAATCGCCTGCAAGCCCGATGAGCAGAAACGGTTGAGGGTCATGCCGGCGGTGCCGGTGCCCAGGCGCGACAGCACCGCAACGTTACGACCGATGTTGTAGCCCTGGGCGCCTTCGTTGGAGCCGGCGCCGACGATGCAATCCTCGACGCTGGCCGGGTCGATGCCCGAGCGCGCCAGCAGTGCATTGACGCAGTGGGCCGCCATGTCGTCCGGACGGGTCTGGTTGAACTTGCCGCGAAAGGACTTGGCCAGGCCGGTCCGCACGCTGTCGACGATCACCACTTCACGCATGGCATACCTCATTATTGTTGTCGGTTGAGAGTGGATCGAGCATAAGTCCAGCCGTGACCGGTCGCGACAATCATTCACCCCGCGTATGCGTCACCATCGGTTCAAGTCTTGGGCTTTTTCAGTTTCTTTTCATGCTTGTCGGACTTTTCGAACGCCGCTTCCAGCGCCTGGTTGAGCGTGCGCAAAACCTTGACCCGCGCCCAGCGCTTGTCGTTGGCTTCCACCAGCGTCCAGGGGGAAATTTCGGTGCTGGTACGGTCGACCATGTCGCCGACCGCGCCGCGATAGGCCTCCCATTTATCCCGATTGCGCCAGTCGTCTTCGGTGATTTTGAAGCGCTTGAAGGGGATCTGTTCGCGCTCTTCGAAGCGCTCCAGTTGCGTCTGTTTGTCGATGGCCAGCCAGAACTTGACCACGATCACTCCGGCATCGGCGATCTGCTCTTCGAAGTCGTTGATTTCACCGTAGGCGCGCAGCCAGTCGGCCGGGCTGCAAAAGCCTTCGATACGCTCCACCAGCACCCGGCCATACCAGGAACGGTCGAACACGGTGAATTTGGCCCGTGCCGGAATATGCCGCCAGAATCGCCACAGGTACGGATGCGCCCGCTCTTCTTCGGTGGGCGCAGCAATCGGCACGATGCTGTATTGCCGAGGATCGAGCGCGGCGGCCACCCGGCGGATCGCCCCGCCCTTGCCGGCCGCGTCGTTGCCTTCGAACACGGCGATCAAGGCGTGCCGGCGCATGCGTTTGTCACGCATCAAGCCGGAAAAACGCGCCTGCTCGGTGATCAGTTGCTCTTCGTAGTCTTCCTTTTCCAGGTGTTGGTTCAGGTCGAGGCTGTCGAGCAGGTTCACCAGATCGACACTGCTGGCCAATGGTGCGGCGCTGACTTTATCCGGGTGAATCTTCGGCCTTTTCAACGCGCCTTGCAGGCCTTCAAGCAGAATCTTGCCGACCGCCAGGCTCCGATAGCGCGGGTCCATCCCGGCGATCACATGCCACGGCGCATAGTCGCGGCTGGTGCGGCGCAGAATGCGTTCGCCATACTTGACGAACCTGTCGTAAGTCTCCGATTGCTGCCAGTCCAGCGGGCTGATGCGCCAGCTGTGCAGCGGGTCGTCGGCCAGGGCCTTGAGGCGGTCCTTCATTTGCTTCTTGGAAAGGTGGAACCAGAACTTGAAGATCAGCGCGCCTTCGTCGCACAACATCTTTTCCAGGCGTTCGGCACCGTTGATGCTCTGATCGAACCGGGGTTCCTTGATCACGCCATGAACCCGGGCCTGCAACATCTGGCTGTACCAGTTACCAAAGAAGATGCCCATGCGGCCCTTGGCCGGAAGCATCCGCCAGTAGCGCCAGGCCGGTGGTCGCGCCAGTTCTTCGTCGGTCTGCTGATCGAACGTGCGGACCTCGATCAGGCGCGGGTCCATCCACTCGTTGAGCAGCTTCACGGTCTCGCCCTTGCCGGCGCCTTCGATGCCGTTGATCAAAATGATCACCGGAAAGCGTTTTTGCTGCTGAAGTTCGAACTGTGCTTCGAGCAGTGCCTCACGCAGCGCCGGCACTTCGGCTTCATAGGTTTCTTTGTCGATGACGTGACCGATTTCAGCAGATTCGAACATGGGGCGGCTCCTTCCAGGATTGAACAAGACTAGCGGATTGACCTCTCCTGCGTGGGAGAAATCCCATTTTCACTGCCTGGCCAGATCCGGACGTTGCCATGGATCAAGCAGCGACTCGGCGATCGGCTAGAATGGTCGCCTTGCCGTTGCCGAGCCTGCCATGAAACCTGTACTGCCCCACGCCCAGCTCGACTGGGACGACCAAGGTCTCCCGCGCTCGCGGGTGTTCGATGATGTGTATTTTTCCAACCTGTCCGGGCTGGACGAAACCCGTTACGTCTTCCTCGAACAGAACGCGTTGCGTGAGCGTTTCGCGGCGTTGCCGGTGGGTGGGAAACTGGTGATTGGCGAGACAGGTTTTGGTACCGGGTTGAATTTCCTGTGCGCCTGGCAGTTGTTCGAGCAGCACGCGGTGGCCGGTGCGCGGTTGCATTTTGTCAGTGTCGAAAAGTACCCGCTGAGCCTGCCCGACCTGCAGCGGGCGCTGGCCTTGTGGCCGGAACTCAAGCCGTTTGCCGATCAACTGTTGGCGCAATACGTGGCGATCCATCAAGGTTTCCAGCGCCTGATCCTGGACCACGGACGCATCACGCTGACGCTGCTGATCGGCGATGCGCTGGAACAGTTGCCACAGCTGGACGCGCAGATCGATGCCTGGTTTCTCGACGGTTTCGCCCCGGCGAAAAACCCCGACATGTGGACGGCCGAACTGTTTGTCGAGCTGGCCCGACTCGCGGCGCCCGGCTCGACGATCAGCACCTTCACCAGCACCGGTTGGGTACGTCGTCTGTTGAATGCCGCAGGCTTCAAGATGAAACGCACGCCCGGCATCGGCCACAAATGGGAAATCCTGCGCGGGGTGTTTCTCGGTTGGCCTGAGGAGGTCACGAAGCCCGTCATGGCAAAACCGTGGTTTGCGCGTCCGGCCCCCCTGACCGGCGAACGTCGGGCCTTGGTGATTGGTGCCGGTCTCGCCGGTTGCGCGACAGCCGCCAGCCTCGCGGCGCGGGGTTGGCAAGTCAGTCTGCTGGAGCGCCACGGGGCACTGGCGCAGGAAGCCTCGGGCAATCCTCAAGGGGTTTTGTACCTCAAGCTTTCCGCCCATGGCACCGCGTTGTCACAATTGATCGTCAGCGGGTTCGGCCACACCCGCCGCTTGCTTGAGCAGTTGCATCGAGGTCTCGACTGGGACGATTGCGGCGTACTGCAACTGGCCTTCAATGCCAAGGAAGCGGAGCGTCAGGCGCAATTGGCCGCAGCGTTTCCCGAGGACTTGCTGCACACGCTCGATCAAGCGCAGGCCGAAATCCGCGCCGGCATCGCGCTGCAATCGGGTGGCCTGTTCTACCCCGAAGGCGGCTGGGTGCACCCGCCCGCCCTGTGCCAATGGCAAGCGGCGCACCCGAACATACAGATCCTGACCCATCACGATGTGCTGGAGTTGCGCCGAGCGCACGGACACTGGCAAGCCCTGGATGGCGAAACCGTGCTGGCCGATGCCCCGGTGGTGATACTGGCCGGCGCTGCCGAGATCAAGCGCTTCACTTACAGCAGCGAGCTGCCGCTCAAACGCATTCGTGGACAAATCACTCGCCTGCCACAGACCTCTGAAAGCGAGGCACTGGGCACCGTCGTCTGCGCCGAAGGTTATGTCGCGCCAGCTCGTTTGGGCGAACACACCCTGGGCGCCAGTTTCGATTTCAACTCCGATGACCTGACCCCGACCGCTGCCGAACATGCAGGCAATCTGCAAATGCTTGAAGAAATCTCGGTAGACCTGGTCGCTCGGCTCGGCGCAAATGCTTTGCAGCCTGAAGCACTTGAAGGCCGCGCAGCGTTTCGCTGCACCAGCCCGGATTATTTGCCGATTGTCGGCCCACTGGCCGACGGCCAGGCGTTCGCCGATGCCTACAGCGCCTTGAGCAAGGATGCCCGGCAAACCCCGGACATCCCTTGCCCATGGCTGGACGGTTTGTATGTCAACAGCGGCCACGGTTCCCGAGGGTTGATCACCGCGCCGTTGTCAGGCGAATTGCTCGCCGCGTGGCTGGATAACGAACCGCTGCCATTACCAAGAGCCGTGGCCGAGGCGTGTCATCCGAACCGCTTCGCCTTGCGCCGATTGATTCGAGGCAAATGAGGCACCTGGTTGCCGGGCATACCAGGTTTTGTACTTAAAGCCTTGGCACGCACCCAGCACCTTTATTACTTATCGATCTAAAACTCCCACGATCCCACCGGGTCAGTTTCTGAGTACCTGCCTTTTAGGCGCGGTATCGATTGACCCTCCCCAACGGAAAAACCGGTAAGGACTTTATGTGCGGATTAGCTGGCGAGTTACGCTTTGATCATCAACCTGCAGACCTTGCAGCCATTGAACGAATCACTCATCACCTGGCGCCTCGCGGCCCCGACGCGTGGGGCTTTCACAGCCAGGGGCCGATTGCCCTTGGTCATCGTCGCCTGAAAATCATGGACCTGTCGGACGGCTCGGCGCAGCCGATGGTCGACCATCAACTGGGCCTGTCCCTGGCCTTCAACGGCGCGATCTACAACTTCCCCGAACTGCGTACCGAACTTGAATCCCTCGGTTACGCCTTCTATTCCGGCGGCGACACCGAAGTGCTGCTCAAGGGCTACCACGCCTGGGGCGAAGCGCTATTGCCCAAGCTCAACGGCATGTTTGCCTTCGCTATCTGGGAGCGTGACGCCAAGCGCCTGTTCATCGCCCGCGACCGTCTCGGCGTGAAGCCGCTGTACCTGTCGCGCACCGGCCAGCGCCTGCGCTTTGCTTCTGCGCTGCCGGCGTTGCTCAAGGGCGGCGATATCAATCCGATCCTCGATCCGGTGGCGCTCAATCATTATCTGAACTTCCACGCGGTGGTCCCGGCGCCGCGCACCTTGCTGGCCGGCATCGAAAAGCTGCCGCCCGCCACCTGGATGCGCATCGAAGCGGACGGCACAACCGAGCAGAAAACCTGGTGGACCCTGCCCTACGGCCCACACGAGGATGAGAAAAATCTGACCCTCGAAGACTGGCGCGACCGCGTACTCGACAGTACCCGCGATGCGGTGGCGATTCGTCAACGGGCAGCGGTGGACGTCGGCGTGTTGCTGTCCGGCGGTGTCGATTCGAGCATGCTCGTCGGTCTGTTGCGGGAGGTCGGCGTGGAAAACCTGTCGACCTTCTCCATCGGTTTCCAGGATGCCGGCGGCGAGCGCGGTGACGAGTTCCAGTATTCGGACCTGATCGCCAGGCATTACGGCACGCAGCACCACCAATTGCGCATCGACGAACAAGAGATCATCGAGCAACTGCCCGCCGCCTTCCGCGCGATGAGCGAGCCGATGGTCAGCCATGACTGCATCGCGTTCTATCTGTTGTCCCGCGAAGTGGCCAAGCATTGCAAAGTGGTGCAAAGCGGCCAGGGGGCGGACGAATTGTTCGCCGGTTATCACTGGTATCCGCAGGTCGATGGCGCGGCCGATCCGTACGCGGCGTACCGCGATGCGTTCTTTGATCGCAGCTACGAGGATTACGCCGCCACCGTACAGCCGAAATGGCTGACCGCGAATGACGCCGCCGGCGACTTCGTGAAGGAACATTTCGCACAGCCCGGTGCCGATGCGGCGGTGGACAAAGCCTTGCGTCTGGACAGCACAGTGATGCTGGTGGACGACCCGGTCAAACGCGTCGACAACATGACCATGGCCTGGGGCCTGGAAGCGCGCACGCCGTTTCTCGACTATCGCCTGGTGGAATTGTCAGCCCGGGTGCCGGGCAAATTCAAACTGCCGGACGGCGGCAAGCAAGTGCTGAAAGAAGCAGCGCGACTGGTGATTCCGAGCGAAGTCATCGACCGTAAAAAGGGTTACTTCCCGGTGCCGGGTCTCAAGCATTTGCAGGGCGACACGCTGAACTGGGTGTGCGAATTGCTGCTGGACCCGAGCCAGGATCGTGGCCTGTTCAACCCGGCGATGCTCGACCGTTTGCTGACCGATCCACAAGGCCAGTTGACCCCGTTGCGCGGCTCGAAGCTGTGGCAATTGGCGGCGCTGAACCTGTGGCTCAGTGAACAAGGAATCTGATCAATGAAACCTCACGCCACGGCGTACAGCCAACGCTTGTTGCGCGGTCAGGCGCCCTCCTACGAACGCTTGCAGGCGCGTCTGGCTGAAGACGGCAGTGAACTCGGTACCGCGCCGATTGCCGTGCATTGCGGCTGGGGCCGGTTGTTGATCGGCCATACGTTCCCCGACCCGGCAAGCCTCGCCCAGGAGTTGCTCAATGAGCAACCGGGCGAACGGGACATCGCCCTCTATGTCGCCGCGCCCCAGCAAGTGCTGGGGCTGGAGCCGGCCCAGTTGTTTCTCGATCCGTCGGACACCTTGCGCTTGTGGTTCAGCGATTACCGGCAGGCGACCCGTGTGTTTCGCGGCTTTCGCATTCGTCGTGCGCAAGGCGATGCCGACTGGCAGGCGATCAATCAGTTGTATCAGGCGCGTGGCATGTTGCCGATCGACGCCCGTCTGCTGACCCCGCGTCATCTGGGCGGCCCGGTGTACTGGCTGGCCGAGGACGAGGACAGCGGCGCGGTGATCGGCAGTGTCATGGGCCTCAATCATCACAAGGCGTTCAACGATCCGGAAAACGGCAGCAGCCTCTGGTGCCTGGCAGTCGATCCGCACTGTTCGCGGCCCGGCGTCGGTGAAGTGCTGGTCCGGCATTTGATCGAACACTTCATGAGCCGTGGCCTGAGTTACCTGGACCTGTCCGTGCTGCACGACAATCGCCAGGCGAAAAGTCTTTATGCCAAGCTCGGTTTTCGCAACCTGTCGACCTTTGCGATCAAGCGCAAGAACGGCATTAACCAACCGTTGTTTCTCGGCCCCGGTCCTGAGGCCGAGTTCAACCCCTACGCGCGGATCATCGTCGAGGAAGCCCATCGGCGCGGCATTGATGTGCAGGTCGATGATGCCGAGGCCGGGATGTTTACCCTCAGCCACGGCGGACGGCGGGTACGTTGCCGCGAGTCGCTGAGTGACCTGACCAGCGCCATCAGCATGAGCCTGTGCCAGGACAAAAGCCTGACGCACAAAGTGTTGAAGGCGGCCGGTCTGAATCTGCCGAGCCAGCAACTGGCGGGCAACGCCGATGACAACCTGGCGTTTCTCGACGAACACGAGCGGGTGGTGGTCAAGCCGCTGGATGGCGAACAGGGTCAAGGGGTGGCGGTGGATCTGCGGACCATCGAAGACGTCCAGCAAGCCATCGAATCAGCCCGTCAGTTCGACAGCCGCGTGCTGCTGGAAAGCTTTCACGAAGGCCTCGACCTGCGGATTCTGGTGATCGGGTTTGAGGTGGTGGCGGCGGCGATTCGCCGGCCGGCCGAAGTGGTGGGCGACGGGCAGCATTCCATCGGTGCGCTGATTGACGCCCAGAGTCGGCGTCGGCAGGCGGCCACCAGCGGTGAAAGCAAAATCCCGCTGGACCACGAGACCGAACGCACGTTGCAGGCAGCGGGTTACGACTACAGCAGCATTCTGCCGGCGGGTGAACATTTGTTCGTACGGCGTACGGCGAATCTTCATACCGGCGGTGTGCTTGAAGATGTCACGGCGATCCTGCATCCCACGCTGGCGGAGGCCGCCGTGCGCGCGGCGCGGGCGCTGGATATTCCGATGGTCGGGCTCGACCTGATGGTGCCGGCGGCGGATCAGGCGCAATACGTGTTTATCGAAGCCAATGAACGCGCCGGCCTGGCCAACCATGAGCCGCAGCCGACGGCCGAGCGGTTTGTGGATCTGTTGTTTCCGCATAGTCAGCCGGCGGTCTCTTAGTGATGTGGTGCCTGAACCGGCCCCTTCGCGGGCAAGCCTCGCTCCTACAGGAATGGGTGCTTTTGTAGGAGCGAGGCTTGCCCGCGAAGACGGCCTCACAGACACCGCAAATTACCCTCATCGAAACCATCGATGCGCTCAACTCATCAGGAGTTTCCATGACCCATAAAATCCCGGAACCCGACCTCAACTACCTGCAAAAAGTCCTCTTGGAAATGCTCGCCATTCCGAGCCCGACCGGTTTCACCGACACCATCGTGCGTTACGTCGCCGAGCGGCTCGAAGAGCTGGGCATTCCTTTCGAGATGACTCGCCGCGGCACCATCCGCGCCACGCTTAAAGGCAAGAAAAACAGCCCCGACCGCGCCGTTTCCGCCCACCTCGACACCATCGGCGCCGCCGTTCGCGCAGTGAAAGACAACGGTCGCCTGACTCTGGCGCCGGTTGGCTGCTGGTCCAGCCGTTTCGCCGAGGGCAGCCGCGTCAGCCTGTTTACCGACAACGGCGTTATCCGTGGCAGCGTGTTGCCGCTGATGGCGTCCGGGCATGCGTTCAACACGGCGGTGGACGAGATGCCGATCAGCTGGGATCACATCGAACTGCGCCTCGACGCGTACTGCGCGACCCGCGCCGATTGCGATTCCCTGGGGATCAGCGTCGGCGATTTCGTCGCGTTCGACCCGTTGCCGGAATTCACCGAAAGCGGCCACATCAGCGCCCGTCACCTCGACGACAAGGCCGGCGTTGCCGCGCTGCTGGCGGCACTTAAAGCGATCGTCGACAGTGGCGCAGAGCTGATGATCGACTGTCATCCGCTGTTCACCATCACCGAGGAAACCGGCAGCGGTGCAGCGGCGGCGTTACCGTGGGACGTCAGCGAATTCGTCGGCATCGACATCGCACCGGTCGCGCCCGGCCAGCACTCCAGCGAACATGCGGTCAGCGTGGCGATGCAGGATTCTGGCGGGCCTTATGACTATCACTTGTCGCGGCACTTGCTGCGACTGGCCAGCGACAACGAGTTGCCGGTGCGCCGCGACCTGTTTCGCTACTACTTCAGCGATGCGCATTCGGCGGTCACCGCCGGCCATGACATTCGCACCGCCCTGCTCGCTTTCGGATGCGACGCGACTCATGGCTACGAGCGCACCCACATCGACAGCCTCGCGGCACTCAGTCGCCTGCTCGGCGCCTACATCCTCAGCCCGCCGGTGTTCGCCAGCGATGCGCAACCGGCCAAGGGTTCGCTGGACCGGTTCAGTCATCAGATCGAACATGACACGCAGATGGAAAGCGATACGCGGGTGCCTTCGGTGGATAGCCTGGTGGGGCAGCGGTCGGATAGCTGATCCGGAATTTTCATTGCCTGGGCTGACTCCTTCGCGGGCAAGCCTCGCTCCTACAGACTTTGCGTCGATCCGAAGTAATGTGATCAACGCGAAACCTGTAGGAGCGAGGCTTGCCCGCGAAGGCGTCAGCCCAGGCAACACATCGGGTCCAGACTAGCCGCCACCCATCATTCGCCGTAGCATCGCGCCATTGTTTAGCCGAGGTGCCTATGCTGATTCCCCACGACCAACTTGAAGTCGACACCCTGACCCGCCTGATCGAGGATTTCGTGACCCGTGACGGCACCGACAACGGCGATGACACGCCGCTGGAAACCCGCGTATTGCGTGTTCGCCAGGCCCTGACCAAAGGTCAGGCGCTGATTGTCTTCGACCCGGAAAGCGAGCAATGCCAGTTGATGCTCAAGCACGACGTGCCCAAGCATCTGTTCGACTGACGCCTTCATCGCCCTTTTGTTTTTGCCAGTTTGACCTGGATGCGCTTGTAGACTTCAGCACGGTGCACATTGACGCTTTGCGGCGCGTCGACGCCGAAGCGCACCGTGTTGCCGTTGACGGCGACAATACGCACCGAAATGTCGTCACCGATGGAAATCATTTCGCCCACAACGCGGCTGAGTACAAGCATGGCATTCGTCCTTCAGGGTTATCGAACCCTGAAGATGCCCGGCACACGGCGGGCCTTCAATGCGACGAGGGCAAAACAGTCCCGCCCTACAGCGCCAGGCGAACACCTCTTAAGGAAACGTCTTACAAACCGTGGCTTTGCTTCAGGCAGCGGAAAAACGCGGGCCAAACAGGATGACGCTTGCGCCGATCACACACAGCGCCACGCCGATCCAGTCAGAGCCGAGCGGGCGAATCCGTTCGACCACGGCCAGCCAGCCAATCGACGCAATGATGTAGATGCCACCGTAGGCGGCATAAGCCCGCCCCGCGTAGCTCGCCTCGACACGGGTCAGCAGCAGCGCGAACAAGGTCAGGCTGAGCAGCGCCGGCACCACCCACCAGACGCTTTTGCCTTGGCGCAACCACATCCAGAAGGCAAAGCAGCCGGCGATTTCAAACAGCGCGGCAAGAAAAAACCACAGGTAATTGAGCATGCGAACGTCTCGCGAGGATGACCGATGGCGGCCACCCTAACGGCGACGTTGTGCGCGGGCAAGTTCAGCCTGCGGTCTGTTTGGCCTTGGCGCGCATTTTATCGGCCATGAGGGTCATTTCGTCGTAGAGCAGTTGCGGGTTCTTCTGCTTCAGCGCCCAGGCCATACGGCCCTGTTCGTGGGGCAGGATCATGAATTCGCCGGCGGCGACGTGCTGATAGATGTAATCGGCAATGTCGGCCGCACTAATCGGCGAACTTTCCAGCAACTTGCCAACCTGCGCTTTCATGGCGGGTGTCGGACCACGGAAAGAGTCCAGCAGGTTGGTCTGGAAGAACGACGGGCACACCACATGCACGCCAACTTCCTGGTGCGCCAGTTCGATCAGCAGGCTTTCGGACAACGCCACCACACCGGCCTTGGCCACGTTGTAGTTACTCATCGCCGGGCCTTGCATCAGGGCGGCCATCGACGCGATGTTGATGA
Organism: Pseudomonas sp. BF-B-15; assembly: GCF_019946675.1. NCBI lineage: Bacteria > Pseudomonadati > Pseudomonadota > Gammaproteobacteria > Pseudomonadales > Pseudomonadaceae > Pseudomonas > Pseudomonas sp. BF-B-15. The sequence goes on along the minus strand of NZ_JAGYFZ010000068.1, from coordinate 4,391 downwards.
TCTTGCCTTTGCTTTTTTCCAGCAGCGGCAAGAACGCCTTGCAACCCTTGACCACGCCCATCAGGTTGATCGCGATCTGCCAGTCCCAGTCTTCCAGGGACAGCTCGCTGAAGAACCCGCCCGAGGCGACACCGGCGTTGTTGACGATGACATCGATGCCGCCGAGCTTGACTTCACAGGCTTGGGCGAACGCGGTGAGCTGACTGTAATCGCGCACGTCGCAACGCTGGATAAAGCCATCGCCGCCGGCTTCGCGAACCAGTTTCAGGGTTTCCTGCAGACCGGGTTCGCTGACATCCGACAAAGCCAGTTGCCAGCCTTCACGTGCCCAGCGCAGCGCGATTTCGCGACCCAGGCCCGAGCCCGCGCCAGTGATCATCATGCGATTTTGCATAGCAAACAGCCTTGTTGTTCCGGGGAAGATGCGTCGAGTGTAGCGAAGGACCTTGCCCGACCCACGCTCCATCAGATTGCTGAATGGCGCGAGCAAACCGTGAGCGCGCCTGTATCAACCAGGCCCCTGAAAACGAAATAAGCCTTTCTTCGAAAAACATTAAAAAAACTTGGAATTTTCTTTCAAGTGCACCAGTCGGAATTTACAAGCAGCTCGGGTTTATTGCAGTCCAGCTGACAATTAACACCAGGCAATTTCAGAACACTTCCGACAAGGAAATAGACATGGGCACAATACTAATCATTATTCTGATCCTCCTGCTGGTAGGTGGTCTGCCGGTCTTCCCTCATTCCAGAAGTTGGGGTTATGGCCCGTCGGGTATCATCGGCGTGGTGTTGGTGGTGCTGTTGATTTTGCTGTTACTCGGCAAGATATAAAGATCTGACAGGCAAAAAAAAAGAGGCCCTTGAAGGGCCTCTTTTTTATTGCGTCAACGCTTAGTCCGGCTTGCCGTCAACGACACCGGCGGTGTTGTCGATCAGGCTCTTGGTCGCCGTTTGCAGGAACGCTTCGAGCTTGAGTTTCAGCTCGGCAGTGCGAGGTGCATTCGGTACGATCTCGGCGTGAGGTGTCGCGCCCAGTTCGTACTGATACATCTTCGGCTCCATTTCCTTTTCTTTCGGCAAGACCAGAATCTGATCCGCCGTGACAATGGCCGTGGTCTGTTCGCTGCCCGACGGTTTGATCACGCCAAAACCGGTGTCGCCTTCCGGCAGGTCGAGCAGATCACGTCCCCAGCACTGATGACGCACTTCGCCACCGATGCGACCCATTATGGTCGGTACGATGTCGATTTGAGTGCCTACCGTGTGGTCAAGTTTGCCGAATTTGTCCTGGATGCCGGGAGCGATCATCAGCATCGGCACGTTGAAACGACCCAGGTCCATTTCGGTGATCTGGCGCTCGTTGCCGAAACCGTGGTCACCGACGATGACAAACAGGGTTTCCTTGAAGTAAGGCTCCTTGCGGGCCTTTTCAAAGAACTGACCGAGCGCCCAGTCCGCGTAACGCATGGCGGTCAAATGCTCGTTCAGGCTGCCACGATCGGTCACGCGCTCGACCGGCAATGGCGTCGGCAAGGCGTATGGCGTGTGGTTGGACAGGGTCTGCAGCAAGGCATAGAACGGCTTGCCGTTTTCCCGTGCCTTGAGCTCGACCAGACCACGGTCGAACATGTCCTGGTCGGACACACCCCAGGTCGGATCGGAGAACACCGGGTTGACGAAGTCGTTACGACCAATGAAGTTGGTCATGCCCTGGCTGCTGAAGAAACCCGACTGGTTATCCCAGGCGAAGTCGCCGTTGTAGACGTACACGTCGTCATAGTCGCGGGCGCTGAGCAATTGCGGGAGGCCGGACAGTTTGTGGCTGCCTTCCGGGGTCTGCATCAGGTATTCGAAACCCGGCAGGTTCGGGAAGCAGGCCATGGTGGCGAACATACCCTGGTGGGTGTGGGTGCCGTTGGAGAAGAAGCGGTCAAACAGCAGGCCTTCCTTCGACAGCTTGTCGAGGTACGGCGTGATGTTGCCCGGTGCACCGAGGGCGCCGACCGAGTGACCGGCCATGCTTTCCATCAGGATCACGACGACGTTCTTGATCGGCAGGGTCTTGTCGGCCGGCGGCGTGTAATCGCGACGCACCGCTGCGGTCTCGGCATCCACCAGTTTGTCGTTCGGCATCACCAGCATGTCACGCACGATTTGCTGAGCTTGCGGCTGTGGCAGCGTGGCTTTCCAGATGTTGTCGCGATCTTCGGACATCCGGCTCTTGGCCGCCGCGACCAGCGACAATGTGCCGTTGAGGCCCAGCTGGTTGGCGAAGTTGGAGTCGGTGGTGTAGACGTCACCCCAACGCAGTGGCGGGCCTTGGCGCAGAGTGCCGCGAGCCGCGACCACGCAGACCAGCAGGCACACCACGAACACGACAATGCGCGCATACCACGGGGCGATCTGACGCGTGCCGATGCTGCCGCCACTGAAGGGGCCGCGAGGACGGGTGGCACGGTCGGCGCCCTTGAACGCCAGGGTCAGGATCAACGTGCCCACGGCCCAGGCCAGCAGGTAGCGAACCACCGGGAATCCGTACCAAAGCATGCTCATTACGGTTTTCGGGTCTTCCTTCACGTACTGGAAGACCAGGCCGTTGAGGCGCTGGTGGAACTCGCGATAGAAGTCCATTTCCATCAGGCCGAGGAACAGCGCGATGCTCGAAGCGATGGTCAGCCAGAAACGGAAGAACCCGCGGGCCGCCATGGCCCGGGCGCTGAACAGCGCCAGCAACAGCGGAATGCTGAGGTAGACCACCAGGCGCAGGTCGAAGCGCAGGCCGTTGGCGAACGCTTCGAAGAAGGTCGAGGCCGGGGTGTCGAGGATCATCTCGCGGTTGTAGACCAGCAGCGCGACGCGCAGCAGGCTGAACATGACCATCATGACCAGGGCACACAGCAGCGTGTAGGCCAGATGCGATTTGACGGTCGGTTGCAGCAGGCGACTAGAAGCTCGCTGCTGACTCAGGGCGTCCGGGATTGCCATGTCGTTTTAGGACCCATTGGAAGTTGAAGTTTCAAAATTACAGCTGCGCCCTGCCCTCTGTTGGCCAGTTCTCGGCCCCGGGGTTTGCGCGGTGCGCAAATGTTGCACGATCAACCGCGGCATTGCCATTGATTACTGATCTGCACGGCTGGCGCGGGCGAATTGTCTTGGAGGCTTTGTGAAAATTTTGTGTAGTGCATATTCGGAAACACAATAAAGTCTTTCAGAGTCCATAAGTTGGGTGTGGGCATATCCGTTTCTGCGGTAACGGCGGCTGGCGGTTTCGCTTTTACAGCGAGTCACTTTGGAAAAGCCCCAAAGTAACCAAAGGGCTCTTGCCCCTTTCGTTCGGTGCCTCGCTGTGGCTCGGCATGCCCTCGCTCCGGTCCTGCTCCGTGGGCCCGCCGCCATCGGCCATCCATGGCCGGGGGCGGCTAACCCGGCATCCATGCCGGGTTGCCCACTACGCAGAACCTCCGCTCGGCCTCTCGAGGGGGCGACTACCGCCACAGCCGCCGAGGCGGCCTGAAAGCCGACCTGGCTCCTCAGTCGTGTGCACTCTCCCGCACTGTGGTGGCGGCACTAGTCTTGGATGTTTGCACATTCCCTCTGTAGGAGCCGGCTTGCTGGCGATAGCGGTGGATCAGTCATCTGTTTATTGACTGGACAGACGCCATCGCCAGCAAGCTGGCTCCTACAGGGGAAATGCATAGGTGTCTGGATGAATACGATCAACTGTAGGAGCCGGCTCGCCGGCGATAGCGGTGGGTCAGTCAACCTGTTTATTGACTGGACGGACGCCATCGCCAGCAAGCCGGCTCCTACAGGGGAAATGCATAGGTGTCTGGATGAATACGATCAACTGTAGGAGTCGGCTTGCCGGCGATAGCAGTGGATCAGTCACCTGTTTATTGATTGAACGGACGCCATCGCCAGCAAGCTGGCTCCTACAGGGGAAATGCATAGGTGTCTGGATGAATACGATCAACTGTAGGAGCCGGCTTGCTGGCGATAACGGTGGGTCAGTCACCTGTTTATTGACTGGACGGACACCATCGCCAGCAAGCCGGCTCCTACAGGGGAAATGCATAGGTGTCTGGATGAATACGAGCAACTGTAGGAGCCGGCTTGGCGGCGATAGCGGTGGGTCAGTCAACCTGTTTATTGAATGGACGGACGCCATCGCCAGCAAGCCGGCTCCTACAGGGAATCGCGTACGCTTTTGATTTCCACCACTCATCAGGTCGAGCGTTAGCTCGCCTTCAGCTTTTGATCTGAGCGCCCCCTCGAGAGGCCGAGCGCAGGTTCTGCGCAGTGGGCAACCCGGCATGGATGCCGGGTTAGCCGCCCCCGGCCAGGGATGGCCGATGGCGGCGGGCCCACGGAGCAGGACCGGAGCGAGGGCA
>NZ_JAGYFZ010000067.1:0-33638 GCF_019946675.1 Pseudomonas sp. BF-B-15 | reverse complement strand
CTCCTACAGAGTCTGCGGTGATTTCGGAATCAGAAACGTAACCCCGTGCGCTTCGGCAATCTCCAGGATTCGCGGCAAATCCTCCGGAACCCTCAACCGGTCCACCGCCGTAAAAAACTGACCGCCGCGCGGATCGGACACCACGCCAATCATCCTCGCGGTCGCGCTGATGTTTTTGTAGGCATGGATCGACCCACCGGGAATATGCACGTAGCCGCCGGCAGAAACAGTGGTGGACTTGCCCTCGACCGTCACTTCGACCTGCCCGTCGGTAACGTAGAAAGCCTCGTCCCACGGATGGAAATGCAGCGGCGGCCCGCCCCCTTGCACGCCTTCCTGAATGTGCATTTCAAAGGGTTTGCTCAGATCGCCGCCGGCGAGAACCGTGATCGCCTCACCCACCACATTGACCGGCCCCGGGGTTTTTTCGGGGGTGATGACGTGAACCGTTCGCATGATTGCTCTCCGGAGGATGTGCCCACTCCCGCTGAGTATATTCACTTGCCAGCGTGCCCAGTGCCCGACCATCTGTCCGTCTGTCAGGGCAGTTTCAACCCCGATTGAATTTTCCCCCGGCGTATCGCTCTGCTGCTCAGGCAGTCACTGCCGAGATGCGGCGGCGGGTGGGAATCAAGACGTAGCAGGATCTAAAGCCTGACGCTGACAGAGCGCCTGCGTCGGGGCGGCGAGCAAGACTCGCCGCCACGACGATTATTACTTGCTGACAGCGGCCGCCAGCAGCGGCCCAGCCTGCTCATCGGTGAGTGCCGCATGAACCTCCATGCTCATCAGGTCACTCCATTGCAGCACCCATTTTTGAATCTGTACGGCATCGTCGGTTTCCGCGATGCCAAAACCGCTCGAGCCACCGACGGCATGCCAGCGCCCGAGCATCTTGACGCCGGGGGGCGGGGCACCTTGGGTCTCGAGAAAGCGCTTGATCGCGCTGTTGCGGTTTTGCGGACTGATTGACCAACTGACCATGAATAACATCTGCCACCTCCTGATAGGGATTGGCACCTGTTGCTCTTCGCGCACCTGGCTGGCGCCGGGACCACGGTCACGCCTGTTTCCCGCTTCATCCTGACGGGCTTTAATGTCTTTCTCCCTTTGAGAAGGCATAGCAGCGCGCCGGGATTCGCGTACGACCGCTGATCCTCTTTCGTGGCATTCGGGATTGTTGGGGGGCATTCAGCCGTCAAGTATCGCGCAGCAGGTCGTTGGCGTTGAGCAGTTCGTAGGCGATTTCCGGACGTTTTTCCAGCCCGCGACGAATCGCGGCCGGGATCGCCTGGCGGGTTTTGCGGCACAGCCCCGGCAATTCGCCGATGGAGATGGCGATGCCGCGCATGGTGCGGACTTCGTTGAAGCCGGGGGCGATTTCGACCCGGATGCCCAGTTGTTCGAACATCCGCTGTTGCATCCGTTCGAGGTCGCTCAGGCTCTGGAGATTTTCCAGGCGGTCGAGCAGGCGTTTTTCTTCGGTGCGGGTCAGGAACAGGATGCGCAGGTCCGCGCCCGCTTTTTCCAGCAGCGGTTCACGCTCGCAGTTGCAGGCACCGGGCGGGCAGGGTTGGCGGATCGGCATCGACGTGCTCATAGGGGTCAATCATAGAGCGCCCTTTGTGTGTTTGCCCATATGCCCCGACTCTTGCGGATGTACCCGGTCCCTGTAGGAGCTGGCTTGCCGGCGATAGCGGTCTATCCGGCGACTATTTTCTTTCAGGTGTACATATCCATTTCTGCGGTTATGGCCGCTATTGGTTTCGCCCTTACGGCGAGTCACTTGGAAGAGCCCCAAGTAACCAAGGGCTCTTGCCCCTTTCGTTCGGTGCCTCGCTAATGCTCGCCATGCCCTCGCTCCGGTCCTGCTCCGTGGGCCCGCCGCGATCGGCCATCCATGGCCGTGCGCGGCTAACCCGGCATCCATGCCGGGTTGCCCACTGCGCAGAACCTGCGCTCGGCCTCTCGAGGGTGCGCTTAGATCAAAAGCTGAAGGCGAGCTAACGCTCGGCCTGATGAGTGGTGAGAATCAAAAGCGTACGCCGATCCCTGTAGGAGCCGGCTTGCTGGCGATGGCGTCTGCCCAGCCAATACATACGTTGACTGATCCACCGCTATCGCCAGCAAGCCGGCTCCTACAGGGGAAATGCGTGTGTATTCGGAACGCATACGTTCAACAGTGGGAGCGAGCTTGCTTGCGAAAATCGTCTGGGCGACGCGTTCCTTCAGACAGCCCGCGTTATCGTTGACGTCCATCGCCGGCAAGCCGGCTCCTACAGGGGAATGCGTACGAGCAAAGAAACAGGTCGGCTGGCAGGCCGCCTCGCTTTGGCTTTTGATCTTGATCTGCCCCGTCGGAAGGCCGAGAGGAGGTTCTGCGCAGTGGGCAACCCGGCATGGATGCCGGGTTAGCCGCCCCCGGCCAGGGATGGCCGATGGCGGCGGGCCCACGGAGCAGGACCGGAGCGAGGGCATGGCGAGCCTTAGCGAGCCACCGTACGTCAGGGGCGCAGGCGCTTGGTTACTTGGCACTTTTCCAAGTAACCCGCTGTAAAAGCGGAACCAATAGCAGCCGTTACCACAACAACGGATATGTACACCCCCAAAAAATCACCGGCCTCAAGCCAGCATCGACATCAACCCCCCCTGACGATCAAGTTTGGCCAGCTCGTCAAACCCTCCAACATGCACATCACCGATAAAAATCTGCGGCACGCTACGGCGACCACTGCGGCCGAGCATCTCCTCAAACTTCCCAGGTTCCGATTGAACGTTTATTTCCTGTGCCGCAATGCCTCGGCTCGCCAGCAAAGTCTTGGCGTTGCGGCAATAAGGGCAAGTGTCAGTGGTATAGAGCGTCACGGTGTTCATCAGCGGTTCTCCCGAATAGACAGTCGTTCAAGCATCGATGGCCGGAAAATCGATCTCGGTCAGGGCGACGTTGTTGAGGTAATTGGTCAAGGTCTGCGAGGCCACGTGAGCGATCACTTCGACAATCTTGCTGTCGTTGATCCCGGCTGCCCGTGCCGCTGCGATCTGCTCGCTGCCCAGGTGGCCACGGCTTTCGGTGATCTGCCGGGCGAGGGTGGCAAAGGCATTGAGCTGGCCGCTGCGGGCGCTGAGGATGTCTTGCGCGGATAACCCGGCCTTGCCGGCAAACAATGTGTGGGCCGCGAGGCAGTAGTCGCACCCATTCACCTGGGACGTGGCGAGGAAGATCGCTTCTTTCTCGGTGGCGCTCAGTGACGTTTTACCGAGGGTCGCAGACTGTTGCAGATAAGAGGACAGCACGGCGGGAGCATGCGCCAGCGTCTTGAAGACATTGGGCAAAAAACCGATTTTTTTCTGCACGCCTTCCAGCAGCGGGCGAGTGGCGTCGGTGGCGTGTTCGAGGCTCAGGGTGTTGATGCGGCTCATGGTGGATCTCCGTAGATGACGGCGCGGTGTGCGCTGGGTACGGGGTCCATGCTAATGACGAGTGCTGGTCTATTGGCTGCAAATCGTCGAGGATATGCGACTGATCGTCCAGATATGCCGCCAGGAGCCTGTCCATGGATCGCTTGTCCACCTTGCTCAGCCATTTCGGCGTCAGCGCCGGTACCTTCCACAGCGGGACCTTTTGCGGCACCACCGGTTTTGACGGTGATCAGGCCTGCGGGCACCTCCATCTGCTGCAATCCGGCGAGCTGACCCTGAAACTGGCCGATGAGCGCGCGATTGAGCTCAACACCCCCACCTTGATTTTCTTCCCTCGGCCTTACCGCCACCGACTGATTGCCGCTGCCACGTCCGACACGCAACTGGTGTGCGCCTCGCTGACGTTCGATGGCGGTGCGGGGAATGCGCTGGCGGCGGCGTTGCCCGATTACCTGGTACTTGATCTCGATGAAGTGCCGACCATGGCCGGTACGCTGGACTGGCTGTTCAACGAAGCCTTCGGCGGCATTTGCGGTCGCGAAGCGATGATGGACCGCTTGTTCGAAGTGCTGGTGATCCAGTTGCTGCGGCACATTCTGACCAATCGCGAACAAAGCACCGGCATGATGGCCGGTCTCGCCGACCCGCGCTTGGCACGCTCGTTAAGCCTGATGCACGACACGCCCGGCAAGTCCTGGACTGTGGCTGAGTTGTCGACGGCGGCCAACATGTCCCGGGCCAGTTTTGCCGAACACTTTCGTCAGGTGGTGGGGCAGACCCCGGTGGATTACCTGGTTAGCTGGCGCATCAGCCTGGCCCAGAAACGCTTGCGTGAAGGCAAGTCCATTGCCCTGATTGCCGATGAAGTGGGGTATGAAAGCCCTTCGGCGCTCGCCCGGGCATTTCGGCGCAAGACCGGCGTCAGTCCACGAGAGTGGATGCATGGCGGCCAGCGTAGATAGTTTTTTGTCGCCGGTGTTTCGGCGAGGAAAAAGCAAAGCGTTCAGGCCCGTTTTCGGTAGGGCTGATGCCCATGTTTGAGTCGTTTCAAGGAGATAGAGACCCTTGTTGTGATGAGGACTAATTGTCGATTTATTGACGCCATTCTGCCTTGATTTTTATTTTAATTTATTGTTGTGACAGACCATTGACGTGCTGGCTATGTGCTTATAGGCTCCAATCAGCTGGGTAACGAATCCTTCATTCGATATCAGGAAAACCCTGTGTGCAGGGAGGCGGGCTTCAATGCGTTCATCACTGGTTCTCAAATCCGTTTTGTTCTGCGTGCTCTTTAATGGTGCGGCCATTGCCACCGCACAAACGGCCAATTTGACCCGTGAAATTAACCGCATGGGCGATGCTTGCCAAGCGTATGGTCCAAAAGCGGGCATGACCGCCGCCGAGCAGGGTGGTGCCCCTTCAACCGTTGCAAACGGTCCTGGTGCGGCAGCTTCGGCCAGCGATACCAGCTTCGCTGATACAGCAAAAAATCAACTCAACAGTCTTATAGAATCCGCCACCAAGGTGGGCGCTACCGTCAATAGTTCTTCCTGTGACGGATTAATGGCGCAACTTGCCGTTGACAAGTTAACGGCAGATTCAGGTACGCAAAGTAAAGTTTTGAGTGGCGGGGATGATGCCCTCAGCAATCAATCGAATGCAGTTCCGTTAGCTGCTGCCGCCTGGTTGTTTTCATCCGCGTTATTCGGTTTTGTCATGGTCGCCAACCGGCGGAAGGTATAGCTAGCTTTTTGTTTTTGCTGGCGATTGTGTGGCGCATTGACACTAGTGATTGATATCAATTTGATCTGCTAGTGGGTTTGGCGATGTATTAGCTGAATGACGCACTCTATTAAACAGAGTGCTATTAATTTGGCAGGCAGACATCGAGGTCGATATGTTTAACGACAACTTATTGTTAAATAAAAAACTTCCTTCGCCAGCTGTTTCCCGGCAGGCAATAGAGGCGTCAGGCCGACGAAAACCGGACGGCGTCGAACGCAAAAAACAGCCCCTTGATCGTTTCCTTGACCTAAAAATGAGCAAGAGTGATTTACCCCGGTTTTTATGCAAGACTCTTGGCAAGGCTACTTAGGCGGAGGGATCCCGATGTCGCGTTTCTGGTTACCTGTGGTCTGCGCGCTGGCAGTTATGCCCAGCATTTCCAATGCCGTCGCAAACGATGCTGCATACCGGTTGAGTCCGGGTGACAAGCTTGCCGTTTCCGTTTGGGGCGAAGACAAGCTCAAGCAGGACGTGATCGTTCTTCCCAACGGAAGCATTACCTTCCCGCTGGCAGGGCAAGTCGATGTGGCGGGTCTCGATACCACCGCAGTCGAAGAGAAAATTGCTGCCAAGCTTGTAAAGTACATACCCGATCCGCAGGTGAGCGTTGTCGTCACCAGCACGGATGGCAATCTCGTGTACGTGCAGGGCAAAGTGTTGAAGCCAGGCAGTGTCCATTTATCAGGTCAAACGTCAGTGCTGCAGGTTTTAAGCGTGGCGGGCGGGCTCGACAAGTTTGCCGACAAGGATGAAATCAAGGTCGTGCGACTCAACGGGACCAAGCAACAGATCCTGCCAGTCAATTACAGCGATCTGATGTCCGGGCGTGACATGTCCACCAATATTCTCCTCCAGGCCGGCGATACGCTGGTCGTGCCTTAGACTTGCGCGATGCATTAAGGATTAACTTGCTTGCTCTTCGAACTACCGGGGTTGCCACTGCAACCCTGATCCTGTCGTGTTCCGGTGTGGCCCATGCGGCGACCTGGCAATCATCAATCGCAGTGCCTTCGACTGTCGAGTACGACAGCAATCCACTGTTGCTCACGAGTGGCGAGCAGGGTGTGACCCGCACCATCATCGCTCCCGAGTACGGCCTTGTCGGTACTTCCGGTCGGGATGAGTTTCAATTCGGTCTCGGTGTATACGTCGTGCGTTCTTCCGATACCGACATCGTGACGGACCGTGAAGACCCCCGATTGAAACTGGGGTGGCAGCGGGAAACCGAAACGGGCGGTTTTGGGCTCAAGGCCAGGTATGAAGAGAGTTCAACGCTCTCTACTGCCGTTCAGGAAACCGGCGTGGTGGCAGCCGACGGCACGCAAAAGCTGTATACCTTGGGCGGCAACTGGCATACGGCTCTCAGCGAGCGAAGTACTTTGCTCAACGAGACTGACTACACTCATGTCACTTACGACATTCCGACCCTGATCAACTACGACGAACTGGCCACCCGCTTTACGTGGAGCTACGCGTGGAGCGAGCAGACCGAGGTGTTCACCCGTTTGGGCGTCAGGCGCTATGAGCCTGAGAAGGGCTCTGCAGTGGCATCCTCCTCAAACAGCTATACACCCACGGTCGGCGTGAACTTCCAGCTCTCCGAGCAGTTCAAGGGTACGGTGTACGCGGGCGTCAATCAGGTTTCCGGCTCGGGTGACGGCCCCAAGGGGCAGGGCGGATTGACCTTGCAATACACCGGCGAGCGGTTCGATGCAATCGTCGACGCCGGTCGCAGTACGGTCGCCAGCGGTGACGGCGGGTTCGTCGAGGCGGATAACCTGAAGGGAACATTCAGTTACGCCATCGATGAGATCCGACGCACCGGTTTTGATGCCTCCTGGCAGGACACCAAAGGCCAGACGCCAAACACTTTGCTTAATTACAGTGCCTGGATCAGTCAAGAACTCTCGCCTTTTTGGATTGCGCGCCTATCCTTCACGTACAAGGAGCGTCAGCAGGACGGCTTGCCGGATGCCAGCGCAAATATTGTCGGGATGACACTGATTTACAGTTACCCCGGTCTCTGAAATTCAGTTGTGTGAGAAATATGGCCTCTGAATACGAAATGTCGGTCAACGACTACATCGCCATCGTCAAACACCACGCCGTGCTGTTGATCGTGAGTTGCGCAGCCATACTTGGCGTGAGCATCGCGGTCGCGATGTCGCTGCCGCCCACGTTCGAGTCCTCTGGCACGATCCTGATCGAGTCGCAGCAGATCTCGCCTGAACTGGTCGCGACAAACAACGGCACCTTTGCCGATGAGCGCATCGAGGTCATTCGCCAGCGTGTGATGACCCGGGAGAATCTTTTAGCGATCATCGACAAATACAACTTGTTCTCTTCTCAAGGCCGGCAGTTGAGCGTTTCCGAGAAAATCGATGAAATGCGCAATACGATCGGGGTCACCCTGGTCAGCGCCGCGGTCAAGGGTCGCGGGGAAGTGACGATTGCGTTTCGTCTTTCCTTTGAGCACCGCCAACCAGAGATTGCCAACAAAGTGGCCAATGAACTGGTAACGCTGTTTCTGAATGAAAACATCCGGCAGCGCACCGAGCGCGCCAATGAAAACACAGAGTTCGCAAAGCAGGAGGCGGACAAGCTCGAGGTTGCCCTGAATGCCCAGGACAGTCGCGTGGCGAAATACAAGGAGGAGCACAGCAAATCGCTGCCCGAGAATCGGGAATTGCTCACGAACATGTTGACCCGCGCCGAAAACGACCTCAAGGAAGTCGATCGTGACTACAAGGCTGCCCGTGAGGATTTGCGCTTCAACGAGTTGGAGCTTGTCGCCGCCAATGCCGGCGTAGCGACCAAGCCTGGCGTGGCAGGTGCAGCCGCTGACAAACCGCAGGATCTGGGCAGCCTCAAGGCGGAATACGTCCGTTTGCTGACGCTGTATACCGAAGCCCACCCCGATGTGCGTGCCGTGAAACGCAAGATTGCGGCACTTGAGGCGAACAAGTCGGTGGCGGGGAGTTCGGTAGTGTCCGTCAGTATGGATGTAGCGAAGGCTCAGGCGCGGATCGCGGCCACCGACGCACGTATCAAGTCGCTGGCCGATCAGAAGCAGCAGACGCAGCAGAAAATAGCCGAATACGAAGCGCAGATTATTGAAATGCCACAAGTCGAGCGCGGCCTGATCACGCTGATGCGTGACCATGACAACGCGAAAAAGAAATACGAGGAAATGCGCGCCAAGGAGATGAATGCGAGAATTTCCGAAAGCCTGGAACAGGAAAACAAAGCCGAGCGTTTTGTTCTCCTGGAGTCGCCGCTGATGCCTGAAAAACCGGTACGGCCGAACCGCAAGAAAGTGGTTGCCATGGGCTTCGTGCTTGCCCCTGTGGGCGCTGGCGCATTGGTGATGCTCCTGGAAATGCTGACTCAGCGTGTGCGCGGAGCTGAAGCCCTGGGTAGCGTGTTGGGGCGGCGTGTACTGGTTGCCATTCCCTACATTCACACCAAGGCGGAGCTGGCGAATCGCAAGAGGTGGCGAACGCGCTTGATCATCTGTGGGATAGTGGCATTCGTGATCTTTCTGGTGCTCGTGCACTTCCTCTACATGCCACTGGATCTTTTGATTTTTAAAGCTTTGGGCCGGTTTGCATAAGGAATACAGCCATGGAATTTAACAAGACCGATACCGAAGATGATGAAAAACAGTCGTCCTCGGCCCTCGTGGCCACGCCAAAAGCCATGACCGCAACCGGGCACTCTGCAGGTCTGAATGCGCTCAGTTATGTGCAAACCAAAGTTGTGCCTTTGCGCCCGGATCATCTCGAGCGTAACCGCATTGTGGCGTACAACAAGAACTCGAACATGGGCGGGGCGTTCGATCTGCTGCGCACGCAAGTTCTGAAAATCATGGAAGAAAACGGCTGGCGTACGCTTGCCATCACCTCGCCGACGCCGGAGGCAGGCAAGACGGTCCTGGCGATCAACCTGGCAATGAGCATCGCCCATCACACCACCAAGACTGCATTGCTGGTGGATTTTGACCTGCGCCGTCCGACAGTGGGTGCCTGCCTGGGTCTGCCGATGGATAAATCACTCAACGAATACCTGGCCGACGAAGCGGAACTGCAAGAGGTTCTGGTCAACCCGACCTTGCCGCGTTTTGTCGTCCTGCCGACCCGTAAGCCGATTCCTCTCTCCACCGAGGTGTTGTCATCGCCCGCAGTGACCCATTTGATCAGTGATCTGCGTGAACGCTACAACTCGCGTATCGTGATTTTCGACTTGCCGCCAATCCTCAGCTCGGACGATGTCATTACCGTCCTGCCGAAATTCGACTGCGTCCTGCTCGTGGTAGCCAACGGCATGAACAGCAAGAAAGAGATCGAGGAAAGCCTGCATCACCTGGGCTCAGCCAATCTGATTGGCACGGTGCTGAACAAAGCCGAACCACAAAACCGCTCTTACTACTAGCGCGTCACCCTTCGGCGCGTGGCGCGTTATGCGCCAGCGCCGACTGTCAGTGCCAAGGGTGCTTCTGCTCCCACTTCCAGGCGTGCGTCACGATGTCTTCAAGCGAGGCAAATTGAGTTTGCCAGCCCAGTATTGCGTTGGCCTTTCGAGGGTCGGCCACCAGCCGTGGCGGGTCGCCGGCACGGCGGGGCGCGTCACTGACGCAGAAGTCCTGGCCGGTGACGCGACGCACAGTGTCTATCACTTCCTGTACTGAAAACCCTTGGCCGTTACCGAGGTTGAACGCCGTGCTTGCGCCACCGGCCAGCAGATAATCCACGGCAAGTGCGTGAGCGGCAACGAGATCGACCACGTGGACGTAGTCGCGAATACAGGTGCCGTCCGGCGTGTCGTAATCCCGACCAAACACGGTGATGGATTCGCGTCGGCCCGAGGCCGCTTGCAGGATCAGTGGCAGCAGGTGGGTTTCCGGTTCATGGCGTTCACCCAGCTGTCCTTCAGGGTCGGCGCCGGCGGCATTGAAGTAGCGCAGGCACACTGATTTAAGACCGTAGGCGCGGTCGAAGTCTTCCAGTATCTGCTCCACCATCCACTTGCTGCGGCCATAAGGGTTGATGGCGGCCTTGGGATGTTCTTCGTCGATGGGCACGTATACCGGGTCACCATAGACGGCGGCGGTCGAGGAAAAAACCAAGTGTTTGACCTTCGCGCGCACCATGGCTTGTAGCAGCGTCAGCGTAGCGGCGAGGTTGTTCCGGTAATACTTGGCTGGCTCGGTGACGGATTCGCCGACCTGGATAAATGAAGCGAAGTGGAACACCGCATCAAAATGTTCAGCAGCAAAAACATCGTCCAGGGCTTGCGCGTCGGCGATGTCCAGTTCGACCAGCTTTCCGCCCGGCAAGGCGCTGCGGTAGCCGGTGGAAAAATTGTCTGCCACCACCAGCTCGTGACCCGCACGCAGCAATTGTTTCACCATGTGCGAGCCGATGTAGCCTGCGCCGCCAATCACCAAAAACTTCATCCTGACCTCCTGGAAACTGTTCCTGTGCAAGCGGATTGCAGCGTCAGCGAGTGGCGTTTTTTCTCAAAAACAACCAATTGGACGCCTGCAGGTCGTCGAACTTGATCGTATAGCGTCCATCCACATAGGTTGCGGGCAGTTTCTTCATTTGTGCGAGCGTGCCGTTAGTAAAGAGCGTCAGGCCAGGCGGTGCCTGGAGGCTCAGCGTGCCCTCCAGAGGCTCCACATAAAATGGTGTTTTGTCGTCTTCCTTGGGGATGGCGCGGGTGCCCAATGAAATCAGCAAATCCTTCGATTGTGCGACGGGTGCGTTGTCCAGACTCTGCACCACCACACTGGCATTCGCCGTTTTCACTTGCACCTTGATGTTCCCGAGGCTGATCGATTCGCCGCCGATCCAGCCGGTGACAGCCTGGGTACGGGGTGTATCGATGGTGTAGATGCCTTGTTTCCAGTTGCGCTTGAGCTCGCCCGTATCCGTCGTGGACTCGCTGGCATTGGCGTCCAGCAACGACTGGTCAGGGTCATGAAACACCTTGGCAGTGCTCGGGATAATGCCCGGCTGCAACCAGGCCAGTTCCGGCGTTTGTGGCATGGCGATTTGCAGCTTGCCTATCTCCATCGCCGTGCGCAGCAGTGCAGAATTGGCCGGTGACACGGGTTTGTTGAACAGGGTGTCGGGCGTCGGTGCGAAGACGTACGTCGTGTTGGCTTCGCTGACGTCACCGCGACGATAGAGCAAGGCGGCGGCGGGCAGGGTGGCCAGCATGGCGGGGTCGTTGTAGGCGTGCCAGTTATCGGCCGTTACCCAGTCGCCGTCGAATGATTGCTGGCTGTAGGCATATTGCATCAGCGCGTCCCAGCCTTGGTGGCTGGCGGTGCCGGCGACATAGAGTGGCAACGAGTGGCGGTCGGGTGTCGGGAATGGTTCGTTGTTCCACTCGGTGACGGTCAGGGGTTTGCCTGTCACCTGGCCGGCGGCGATCCAGTCGATGATGCCGTCGGAGGTGAGCGGGTTTTTCTCCAGCTGGCCCGCGCCGCCGTAGCTGTGAACGTCGATGACATCACCGCTGGTCAAGGCCGGCAATGAGCTCAGGCCGTCACCTCCCCAACTGCTGGTGGTGGCAATGGGCACCTTCACGCCGAGGTCGCGCAGATGCTGAATCATCTCTACGTTGAAACGCTGTTCCAGATCGTTAAGGAACAGTTTGGAGGGGCCATGCTCCCACGAACGCCAGGTCAGTCCTTGCGATAGATTGTGCTGGCTGGCAAAGACATCGGCCTGGTTTTTGTAGAGCTTCCAGTGCTTGGGAACTCCCTTGTCTCGCAACAGGGCATTGCCGAAGTGTTGAGTGACGTCGTTTTCGTTGGTGATCAGGACGGCGGCGATTGCCGGCTCGTCTTTGTAGGCGAGGCCGGTAAAGGGATTTACATGGGTCATGTAGGCTTCGGTGAAGCGTTTCATGGCCTGCTGAATGGTGATGTTTACATACGCGTAACCCTTGAGGCTGGCATTGTTCTGCTCATTTTTTGGCAGCTCATCGAAGGCAAAAATGTTGTCCTTCGGCATAAGGGCTCGCTCGACGTGCATGTCGAGCCAGACATAAATACCTTCGTCTTTCAGGCACTTGATCCACCAGTCGATTTTTTTCAGCGACTGCGCGCTGAGTTGCTGAGTGTCATGCGTGAGGTCGCGCTCGCCAAAAATGTTCGGGCTGACCCAGGGTGAGTCATGGTGGTGCAGTCGCACGAGGTTGAAACCGAGTGCCGACAGGCGTTTGGCTTGCTGCTTGATTGCATCGTCGGACGTTTGGAACAGCGCGTAGGACGTGATGTTGGTGCCCCAGAAACGCGCCGGGGTGTTGTCGGCGAACATCAGCTGCTCGCCGGACGCTTTGACGAAACCGCGCTTGCCCGCAGGTTTTTCGCCAGCATTGAGAAACGACAGATCGACCGGTGAGGTTTTTATGTCGATGTTGTCGTTCGGCCAACGTGTCGGGTCCGTCAGGCCAAAGCGCTCGGTCAGGGTCGGGCCGAGTGTCACGTCACCCGAGACGCTCAAGGTGGCTTTGATGTTTTGCTGGCCGGGCCTGATCGTGCTTTTGTAGAAAAAAGCGCGCACCTCGGATCGGTCGCCGGGTTCAAAATAGACACTCGCCAGTGCCGGCTCAAAACGCATCTCGATGCGTCGTCCTTGTGCGTTTTCCCAGGCCCAGCCGCTGTTGTCGGGGAGCAGCACCGGTTCGCCCATTTCTGCCGCGAACAGTGCCGGGTCAAACTTGAAGACGATGCCCCCGCCCATTACACCCGACTTCGTGCTGTGCGCATCGAGGGCAAAGTTCCAGGTCAGCTTTTGCTCGCCGTCCTTTTGAATCTGCGCCGTCAAGTCGAAGTCCAGGTCTTTGTTCTGGCCTTCCAGGGAGTAACTGTGGGGGGCGTTTGCCTTGAACCGGGACGCAAAATACAACCACTCCCAGTTGCTTCCCCAGAAGGTGAATGTCGATGCCAAGACGGGGCTGCCACCGCGTGTCAGCATCGGCAGGCCGCTGCGCTCATCCACGCTCGCGACCCAGTCCGACGCCCAGCTCCTGAACGGCCAGATGGCAACGCACAGGAGCGCGATGAGCAGCAGAGGTGTGCGGCGAAACAAGCTGGGCATTGGCATTACCGGAGTTGAGGATGGGCACTTACAGCGGTTGCACGTGAGGTTTGCCTGAGCTTGCGAACCATCTGGACATAGGCAACGCCCAGCCCGGCCACCGACCAATACACCACGGGGATTACCGTGATGCTGCTGACGGTAACGATGGTCACCAATATGCCCGCCAGCGTCGCGAAGAGTGCACGCCCCAGTCGGCGCGTCTCATCGTCCTTGTCGGAGAAAGAACGCATTGCCTTGCGCAGACCGAAGAGCACCGTGGCGAAAAAAGCCACGAACAGTGTCAGCCCGATCAACCCGACCTGCAGCGCCACGTTGATGTAGGTGTTCACGATATCGATGATGCCCTGGCCCTGAATCATGGACTGCATTTCCGGCGTGTTGCGGAAGTCGAAAGCGCCGAACAAGGGGTTGCGCTGGATCACGATCATTGCGTTATCGATCAAGCGTTGCCGGTACGTGATGTTCTCTACTTCGATCGTGCCTAAGAACGGTAGCAGGTCCAGCACTTTTTGCCCGCCAGGCACGACCGCCAGCAAGGACAGGGCGAGCACGCCGACCAACGCCAGCAGAATCAGGCGTTTGAAAGCGCTGCGGCCGGTGGCGATGAAGGTTGCGATCATGACGGTGGCCCCGATCCACGGGCCGCGCGACAGCGGTGCAAACAACCCGCCGGCCAGCAGCAGTGCGCCGAGGCGGCGCTGGAACTTGCTGCGCACGTTTTCCTGCAGATACATATAAAAGCCGATGGCTGTGCTGATCACGAAGCCCAGCGCAATCGCCTGGCCGGTCGTGGCGCTGGCGCGCAATGAACCGCCACGGTTCAGGTATCCGGACATTTCCCATTGCATGCCCAAGGCATCGATCAACGCGCTGTACAGCAGCCAGCTGCGGGCAAATTCGAACAGGCCAATAATCGACAACACCATGGAGGCGAGGACAAAGGCCAACAGTGCGTCCTTGAAGTCGCTGAGGTTTTTCAGTGCCCGGCTGGCCACGTAGTACGGCAGAAAAACTTCGATGAACATGTAGAGCACTTGGCGCAAGGTGTCGGTGGGCGTGGTTTCGCGCAGCAATAGCAGGCTCGCCAGCAGGATGTTGGCGGCCAACAGTTTGTCAGGCCAGGTCCGCCCGAATGCCAGCGTGTCTGCACGCTGGCGCAGCACAAAAAACGCCGGCAGCAAAACGCACAAGGACAGCAGGCGAATATGGTTGAGATCGAAAAAGTAGTTGATCACGCCCAAGCCTGGAATCTGCGCCGAGGCCGGCGGGACCAGAAACAGCAGAAAGAAGAACAGCGCGATGGGGTTGCGCTCGCGTTTTCCCGCGACGGTCATGATGACGGCGGCAACGGCTGCATACACCCAGAAGCTTTGCGAGACGAAGACCAGGAGCGTCAACACGAACCACAGATTGCGGCGACGCGTGAAGTCGCTGTAGGGGATAAGGTCAGCTGCAGCCCGGCGTGAAAGGGTAAAAACGATGCCGGCCAGAACCAGAATGACGGTTAACGCGCGTAAGTGCTCAGGCATGAGTTTTTAAACTTATTGAGTGGTGAGCGAAGCATAGTGGATTGCCTGATTGCGGCTATAGTAACGTTCGTGCCACAGAGTCCGGGATTGATGTTATGCCTTCAGTTGATTTATCGCCATCGTTGAGCCTGCGCAAGCGAGCGATATTCGCCGGAGCATGGAATCTCGGAGCACTTGTCACCTCTCAAGCCGTGCGCCTGGGCGGCAACCTGATCATGGCTCGCCTGCTGATGCCGGAGATGTTCGGCATCATGATTATCGCTACCACCGTTTCGGTCGTTATCCATTTGCTTTCCGATGTGGGCTTGCGCCAGAACATCATCCAGAGCCCGCGTGGTGACGATCCGGTATTTCTCAATACCGTCTGGACCGTGCAGATCGTGCGCGGTTTTATCCTTTTTGCCTTGACGCTTCTGATTGCAGGCCTGGCCTGGTTTGCGCAGGTCATCAATCTGTGGTCGCCTGGATCCACCTATGCCGCACCGGAGTTGCCGCTGGTGTTGGCCGTTACTGGCTTGTCCGCGCTCATCTATGGTTTTCAGTCGACAAAGGTCGACGTGGCCGTTCGTGCATTCCAGCAAAAGAAAGTCGTGCTCGCCGAGTTTGCGTCCCAGATTTCCGGCCTGCTGGTGATGCTGGTTATCGGCTACTTCACCCGGTCTATCTGGTCGCTGGTGGGGGCGGGTCTGGTTTCCGCCCTGGTCAGTCTGCTTCTGGGGCATTTCTGGTTTAAGGGCCCGCATAACCATCTGCAGTGGGATCGCAGTGCGCTCCAGGAGCTGGTCGTCTTCGGGCGCTGGATATTGTTGTCGTCGGCAGTGGGCGTATTGGCCATGAATGGCGATCGCATCTGGTTCGGCGGCAGCATGTCGGCCGCCGAACTGGGTGTTTATTCCATTGCCGTGCTGATTCTGGGGGCTATTACTCTCGGCGCGCAGAGGCTGGTTGGCGCCGTGGCGTTGCCAGCTTTCAGCGAGGCGGCAAGAAGCAATGACACCGTACGGCTGCGCGCTTTGTATGACCGCTTCAGACTGATTATCGACATCGCCTTGCTGTTTATTTGCGGGCTGTTGTGGGTCATCAGCCCTCTCATCATTCACTGGTTATATGATGAGCGTTATGCCGAGGCCGGCAACATGATGGCCGTGCTCTCACTGTCTTTCTTCATCTTGCGCTATGGCGTGGCGCATCAAGCCTGGCTTGCCTTGGGGCTCACGAAGTACCAGGCCATGGATAACATTATTCGCGCCATCTCGTTATGGGTGTTACTGCCGCTGCTGCTGGCCGTTGGCGGCGTGAAATATGCAATTTGGGGTGTCGCGCTGCATACGTTTCCTACACTTGTGCTAATTGTTTATGTGAACCGTCGTGTGGGGCTGTTCAATCTCAAACGAGAGCTGGCTGTACTGCCAATGGTGCTGGTAGGCGTCGGGTTTGGGGAGTTAGTGTTGGGCCTTGCCAATTGGCTTTGACTTGATTCAAGTCTTTTGCAGTCTTCAATTTCAATGTCGGGGAGCTTGAAGCATGAGTGAACTTGATTTGAATATCTCCGCGATGGGGCGCAGAGAACTCCTCCAGGCGTTCGCTCTATTAAGTCTGGGGGGGATGACATTTGGACTGCCCTCGCTCCTTGCTTCGCCTTCTTCTGAAAAAAGCGGGTTTGTCGTCGTCAACGGCTGGGTGTTGCCGGCCCAGTATTTTCGGCAAACGCGAACATGATCAAAGATTACCAATCGCAGAAAGAACTCCGCGATCATTATGACTTCTGCATCATCGGGGCCGGGCCGGCGGGCATCACGCTGGCGTTGCGCCTGGCCGGGAATGGTCGGCACGTGTTGCTGATCGAGGGCGGGGGGCACGAGTATTCGCAGCCCTCGCAAACCCTTTATGACTGCCCCTCGACAGGCCTGGATGTCTACGCACATGAAACACGCCTGCGCTTTCTCGGCGGCACGTCCAACCACTGGGCGGGGCGTTGCCGTCCCTTCGAGAAGTCAGACTTCGAAATGGCTCCTCCGGTCAAACTGCCCGGCTGGCCCATAGCGTTTTCCGAGATCGAGCGTTATCTGCCAGCGGCCATGGCTATTGTGGATCTTCCGACGGATTCCGGATTCAAGGCCATTAATGCGTCCATGGATGGCAACGACTTTGACGCGGATCGTTTCCTGCTGAGCCCGCCGACACGATTTGCACAAAAATACGCCAAGGAACTTCAAGAGACCGAGGGGCTTGATGTCTTCATCAATTGCAACTGTGTCGATCTTGAGTTCGATGCCAAGACCGGCCGCATAGCCACCATCGTTGTGTCAGATTACGAGATGCACCGGGAACGAGTGAAGGCAAAGCAATTCATTCTGGCGACGGGCGCCATCGAGAATGCCCGGCAGCTGATGAACAGCGAGTCCCTGGCATCCGCCGGCATTGTCAGCAAGGACGGTTTCGTCGGCAGATGTTTCATGGAACACCTGAACCTCGAGCTGGGCACCTTCATTCTGGGGGAGGGGCAGAGTACCGAGCCTCGGCAATATTTCACCACCGATGCGTTTGTCGCGCACTTTCAGTCAGGTAAAGGGAACGTTTCTGCTGCGCTGCTGGCGGAGGTCAAAGCCTATGGGCGAACAGCGGCCATCAAGGGTTTTCTGGAGACCCTCGTCTGCGACGTCGGAATGGGGCACAAGATCGATTTCATTACGAACTTCAATTGCCCTGGCGACGGGGTGATTACCACCCTCATCGAACAATTTCCCAACCTTAACAGCCGCGTCAATTTGCTCGAGGCGCGAGATGTCTTGGGGATGCGCAAGGTCAACATCAACTGGGAGCTGGTCCTCGAAGACAGGCATACCATCAAATCGATAGGGCTGGAGGTGGCGAAGTGTTTTGCCGAAACGGGGTTGGGCTTCGTCAAGCTGCATGAGTACGTGTATGACGTCTCTGTGCCACTGAAAGTGACGCCCCATGCTCATCATATGGGGACTACACGGATGGCCTCGGCGCCTGAGTCCGGTGTGGTCGACGAGAACTGCAAAGTGTTCGGCACCGAGAATCTTTACGTGGCGGGCAGCAGTGTCTTTCCTACAGCCGGTGCGAGCAATCCGACCATGCCGCTTTTACAGCTTACCCTGAGGCTGGCAGATCATCTCAATCATCAAGAGGGCCCGGCGGGCAGATATTCCTGATACTACAATCAAAAAAACCGGGGTGTACCTGGCTCTGGCACGGATGAACATCGCAGGATTTGTGAGGCTGACAGGATGATAGGGCTGGCAAGACGTGCTGTAAGTTATTACGTCAACAAAACGGGGCGGGGACGCTGGCTCTTTAAACGGTTTTGTAATCCTGACGGGTTCGAGTGGGCTCGATATCTGGCGCGCTGGGGATCACTGCATTCCGTCGGCAGCAATGTGTGGATCAATGTCGGGTGCAATATCGCTGACCCTTCGCTGGTGCGCCTCGGCAACAACATCGCTTTAGCGGATTGCACGCTGTTCTGCCACGATGGTGCCGTTTTCTTCTCCACTATCTACAACGTAAAACTCGATGCTGTCGGACCTGTCGACATCCGTGACAACTGCTTTGTCGGGCATGCTGCGATCATCATGCCGTGTGTGACCGTAGGTCCGGGCTCAATTGTCGCCGCAGGTGCTGTTGTCAGGAAAGATGTTCCGCCTGGTGTCGTGGTCGCGGGCAATCCAGCGAGGGTCATTTGTACCGTTGACGAGCTGATGAAAAAATTCGAGACGCGCTGCAACGACTATCCGTGGATGGACCTGATCAGAGAACGCAACGGTGCCTATGATCCAGGCGTGGAGCCGGCGCTGATGGCCATGCGAGTGCAGTACTTTTTTGGCGAGTCACCCAAATGATCAATACGCCCCTTGATGTGCTGGTCGTCAACTACAACACAGCGAAGCTGTTGCAGCCGATGTTTGATGCATTGCGCCAGTCAAACAGTGCGGATCTGACGCGCTACTTGATGGTGGACAATGCCTCTGCCGACAATTCGCTGGAGTGTCTGGCCTCCATTTGCCCGGAGGCGTTGCTGCTGGCCAATGACAAAAATGTGGGCTTTGGCCGTGCCAACAATCAGTTGGTTGAACACTTGCAGGGCAAGTACGCGTTACTCCTCAATACCGATGCCTTCGTTGCCGCCGACACCCTGAACAAAACCCTCGAATACATGGAGGCTCATCCTGATTGCGGCGTGCTTGGCGTTCGGTTGGTCGGACGCGAAGGCGACTTGCAACCCTCCTGCCGCTATTTCCCCACGCCGTTGAATGTCTTCCTTTCCCGTGCAGGGCTTGAACGCTTTTTCCCGGTGGTGAAGCGGGTCGACGACATGGAATGGGATCACGACTCGGTCCGTGAATGCGACTGGGTGCCCGGGTGCTATTACCTGATTCGCCGGGAAGTCATCGACCAGGTGGGCTTGTTCGACCCGCGCTACTTCCTTTACTACGAGGAAGTTGACCACTGCAAACGCGTCAAACAGGCCGGTTGGAAGGTGGTTTTTTACCCGCATACCACGGTGGTACATATCGGTGGTGAAAGCGCCAAAACGGTGGTTGAACTCAACGCGGTCAGTCGGCAAATACCCAGGATGCAAATCGAAAGCGAGCTGTTGTACTTCCGCAAGCACCACGGCCTGCTGGGGTTGGGCTGGCATATGTTCCTGGTTTGCCTGGGGGATCTGATTCTGGCGCTCAAGGCGCTGCTCAAAGGTCGTGGCCGAGCCGCCATCGCGGCGTGCTGGCAGCATACGCGTGCCACTTGGGCGCTGCTGCGTGAAACCCGACTCGCTACCCAACCCACACGGTAGGTCAATCAATGTTCGAGAATATACGGGCGGACTTGCGTGCCTATGGTGGTGATTGGGGCGCTCAGGGATTCTGGGTCATGCTGGTTTATCGCTTTGGGCGCTGGCGCTACGGTGTGCGCCCGGCACTGCTGCGTAAACTGCTCTCCTTTATCTATAAAGTGCTCTTCAAACTGGTGCAGATCATGACGGGCATCGAGTTGCCCTGTGAAGTCGTGGTCGGGCGCAACTTCGTCATCGATCATTTCGGCGGCATTGTGATCAGTGGCTATGCGCAGTTTGGCGATGATTGCCGGATCCGCAATGGCGTCGTCGTAGGCCTGAAGAATGTGAACGAGCCGATTGCCCCGGTGATTGGCAATAATGTGGATATCGGCACCGGGGCCAAGGTATTGGGCAACATCCGCATTGGTAACAATGTCGTGATCGGCGCCAACGCCGTGGTACTGACCGACGTACCCGACGACTCGGTGGCCGTGGGTGTGCCCGCGACCATCAAGAAAAGGAAGTCAGTAGAAACAGAGGAGTACTCATGAGTTATCCGAAGGCCTGTTTCGATGGCGGCGCTGAGTGAGCGTCATGACTACCGGCATGGGTGTCGTTGTGATCGGTCGTAATGAAGGACTGCGGTTGCAGCGTTGCCTGGCGTCGCTGGTTGATGCCGTGCAGCAGGTCGTTTATGTCGACTCCGGCTCAACCGATGGTTCGGTGCCAATGGCGCAGGCGCTTGGTGTCGAGGTGGTCGAGCTGGATATGAGCATCCCCTTTACCGCTGCACGCGCGCGCAATGAAGGATTTGCCAGCGTGCAACGCGTGTTGCCTTCGCTGCGTCATGTGCAGTTCGTCGATGGTGATTGCGAGGTCGTCGGCGGCTGGCTGCCAAAGGCGCAAGCCTTTCTGGATGCGCACCCTGAGGTGGCGGTGGTGTGTGGGCGGCGCCGTGAACGCTTTCCTCAGCATTCGATTTACAACCTGTTGTGCGATCTCGAATGGGACACGCCGATAGGCGAGGCCAAGGCCTGCGGGGGCGATGCGTTGATGCGGGCTGACGCCTTCGCCGATGTGTCGGGGTTTCGCCCGGATCTGATTGCCGGGGAAGAGCCCGAGTTGTGTGTGCGGCTGCGTGCCAAGGGCTGGAAAGTCTGGCGTCTGCCTGAGGAAATGACCCTGCACGATGCGACCATGACCCGGTTCGGCCAATGGTGGAAGCGAACCCTGCGCGGCGGCTACGCTTTTGCCGAAGGTGCTTATTTGCATGGGGCGGCCCCCGAGCAGCATTGGCTGCGTGAGTCACGCCGCGCCTGGTTCTGGGGCCTGGGCATTCCGCTGGCAACTGTTCTCGCCAGCCTGGTGCTGGGAGGGGCTGGCCTGCTGTTGTTGCTGGTCTACCCATTGCAGGTCGTGCGCCTGGCCCGTCGGGGTTCGGGATCCGCGCGGGAAAACTGGTTGCAGGCATTCTTTCTGGTGCTGGGAAAATTTCCCGAGATGCTGGGGCAATTGAAGTTTCTTTTGAACAGGTTCGGCGCTCGCAAGTCCGCGTTGATCGAATACAAGTGAGACTTAAATGAATAACTGGCAACTGCTGAAAAACGCGTTTTCTTTACACGCTGGTTATTCATTGAGAGCCGTGAAAAACAAGCTCGAATTAATGATTTTAGTGGCGAAGAACTGGGCTGACCTCAAGCTGTTCACGGGGCGCATGTCGAACGCTTTGGGCAGCGCCGGTTTTGCGAAGTTGGGCGGGGATTGTGTGGGGGTCGTTCATTGGCCCTACATCAGCAAAAGCTGGAACCCTCAGGACCGACTGAGTGTGTTGGCCTCGCACTATGAAGTGGTGACGAAAAGCTGCCCGCAGCTATTGCTGTTTGGTCGAAGTGAAAGTCTGGTGTTGAGTGACTTGTCGGCCTTCGCTGCCGATTGTTCCCTGGTGCTGGATCGACCCATTTGGTTTATGCGTGAAGGCGAGCTGGTATTGAACCTGTTTCAGGGTGATTTACGCATTGCATCGATTGCGTTCACCTTGTGTTGCACCGAGGGTGAGCTGTGTATTTTCATCGGTGCCGTGCAAGGGATTCACAAAGGGGTAGAGAGCGAACGCTCCCTGGACATTTACCGGGAGCTGACAAAAAGTTTCGAAGGTCTTCGGCCACGAAGCTTTCTGATTGAAGTCATCAAATACATCGCGACCCGGATTGGCGTTGAAAGGATCTACGCAGTAAGCGATGGGTTTCGTCATCACCGACACGCCTATTTTGGTGCTGAAAAAACCCAGGACCTGGCGGCCAATTACGATGTGATCTGGCTGGAACATGGCGCGACGCCGTCAGCGCGGGAAGACTTCTTTGAAATCCCCATGGCCCCGTCGAGCAAACCGCTTGAGAGTATCGCTTCGAAAAAACGCGCCATGTACCGCAGGCGTTATGAGTTGCTGGAGGACACGTTCAAAAAGATAGACGGCGTGTTGATTGGCAGTTATAGCCACCCGCGTGGGGCTGATTGAGGTTCCAGGCCACTGAACTACCGTGGGATGCCCCGCTGTAATCATTCACCGCAACGACAGCCAAGCTTGGTGCTTATGCGTATCGCTTATTTCATCAATCAATACCCCAAAGTCAGCCATAGCTTCATTCGTCGCGAGATTCTGGCATTGGAGCGTCAGGGCTTTGAAGTGCAGCGCATTGCCCTGCGCGGCTGGGATGCGCAGTTGGTGGATGCCGAGGACGTGTCCGAACAAGCCCAGACCCACTATGTGTTGCAGGGCGGAGTCAAAGCGCTGGCAGGGCCGGTGCTGCAAGTGCTGCGCGCTCAGCCGCGACGCTTTTTTTCGACGCTGTGGCTGGCGTTGCGCATGGGCCTGCGTGCCGATCGGCCGTGGCCGTACCATGTGATCTATTTGTTCGAGGCGTGCCGGTTGTTGTCCTGGTTGCAAGCGTTCGGTGCCAGGCATGTGCATGCGCATTTCGGCACCAATTCAACCGAGGTGGTGATGTTGGCCCGTGCGCTCGGCGGGCCTGCGTACAGCTTTACCGTGCACGGCCCGGAAGAGTTCGACAAACCACAATTTATCCATCTGGGCGAGAAAGTCCGGCGCGCGGCGTTTGTCGCAGCGATCAGTTCCTATGGGCGCAGCCAGTTGTTTCGCTGGGTTGAGCATGCGCATTGGGAAAAGGTCAAGGTGGTTCACTGCGGCCTGGAGCGGGCGTTTCATGAGGTGCCGGCTGTCGCTGTGCCGTCTGTGCCACGGTTGGTGTGCGTGGGGCGCTTGTGCGAGCAGAAGGGGCAACTGTTGTTGCTTGAGGCAGCGCGAAAACTGGCGGCGCAAGGCGTGGTGTTCGAGATCGTACTGGCCGGCGACGGGGAAATGCGTGCAGAGATCGAAACCCTGATTGCACGGCATGGCTTGCAGGCGCAGGTGCGCATTACCGGCTGGATCAGCAGCGATCAGGTGCGGGCGCAAATCCTGGCGGCGCGGGCCCTGGTGTTGCCGAGCTTCGGCGAGGGCTTGCCGGTGGTCATCATGGAAGCCATGGCCTTGCGCCGGCCCGTGCTGACGACCTACGTGGCGGGCATTCCCGAACTGGTGCGTCAGGGTGAGAACGGCTGGTTGTTTCCCGCGGGCGCCGTGGATGAGTTGGCGGTGGCGCTGGCCGACTGCCTCGCGCAACCTGTCGAGGTGTTGCAGCGGATGGGCGATGCCGCGTATCAGCGGGTGCTGGAGCGGCACGATATCGATACCGAAGCAGCCAAGCTGGCTGAATTGTTCAAGGCGCACGCATGATCACGTTACTGGGTTGGCTGTTCAGTGCACTGCTGATACTCATCGTCCTGCCGGTGTTTGTGTTGTTCGTGCAGGTGCTGCTGGCCAGCCTGCCGGTGCGATCGCTTGCACCGGCGCAAGGGTCGCGACCGAGGGTGGCGGTGCTGGTGCCGGCTCACAATGAGTCCTCGCTGATCGTCGCGACGTTGAACAGCATTCTGCCGCAACTGCTGGCGGGCGATCGCCTGGTGGTTGTCGCGGACAACTGTACTGACGACACGGCCGCGCTGGCCCGCGCCGCAGGTGCCGAGGTGGTGGAGCGCAGCAATGCTCAGCAGCGAGGCAAGGGTTATGCACTGGACTTCGGGGTGCGTTACCTGGCCAGCGATGCACCGGACGTGATGATTGTTGTCGATGCCGATTCGCGGGTGGGTAAAGGCTCGATTGAGCGTTTGGCACTGTGCTGCATCGACTCCGGGCGTCCAGCACAGGCCCTGTACTTGATGCATGCGCCGGCAGACTCCGGGTTGAAAGTGCAAATTGCCGAATTCGCCTGGTGCGTGAAGAATCAGGTGCGAGCGCAGGGATGGGCTCGACTGGGGTTGCCTTGTTCGTTGATGGGCTCGGGAATGGCGTTCGTCTGGCGGGATCTGGCGTTGATCGAATTAGCCAGTGGCCACATCGTCGAAGATTTGAAGATGGGCCTGGATTTCTGCCGAAGTGGCAAACCGCCCCTGTTTTGCCCCGGTGCGTTGGTCAGCAGTGATTTTCCGCGCAGCGACGAAGGCCTGAGCATCCAGCGCACACGCTGGGAGCATGGTCATCTCGGGGTCATCCTCAGTGATGCGCCAAGGTTGCTGTTAGAGGCTATCCGCAAAGGCAACTTGAACCTTCTGGCAATGACCGCGGATTTACTGGTCCCGCCGCTGGCCTTGCTGACGTTGCTGCTGGTGGTCGCCTTCAGCCTCTCATGGCTGGTGGTGTTGCTCGGCGGCGCGTTGGCGCCAGCCTTGATCGCGTCTTTCGGGCTCGCACTGTTGGGCGTGACTGTCTTGCTGGCATGGAGTCGGTTCGGTCGCGGGATCATCGCGTTTTCAGCCTTGTTGTATGCGCCGTTCTACGCGTTGAAGAAAATCCCGCTGTACATTGGTTTTGTGCTCAAGCGCCAGGTCGACTGGGTGCGTTCGAAGCGAGATGACACCTGATGAGCCCCTTATCCTGGCAGCAAAACTGGCAAACCATCCTGCGCAAACTCACGGTGGTTCGCGATGCTGGCGACGAACAACAATTGATTGATGCGTTGTCCCGGTCCGAGGGGACGACAGTGCTTGGATTCGTCAATGCCCATGCCATGAACCTGGTGACGGCCAACCCCGCTTATTACGACGCGCTGTCGGCGGCCGACGTGTTGTTACGGGATGGCTCCGGCATGGCCATCCTGTATCGCCGACTCGGTCTCGAACCGGGGCTGAATATGAACGGCACCGATTTCATCCCCAAATTACTGGCCGCCTACAAGGGCCGGCGCGTGGCGTTCTGGGGGACTGAAGAGACCTTTCTGGCCAACGCGGTGCGGCATTGCGAAGCGGTGTTTGCGGTCAATGTCGTCTCTGCTCACCATGGTTTTGCAGGGGTGGATGATTACGTCAACCTTGCCCGTCAGTCACTGCCGGAACTGGTGGTGCTGGGGATGGGTATGCCCAAGCAGGAAGTCGTTGCTGCGAGGCTGGCCGCCAGTGGCGTGCCATGCCTGGTGGTATGCGGTGGGGCGATCCTGGATTTTCTCGGCGGCAAGGTGACGCGTGCTCCGCAATGGGTGCGTCGCCTCGGTTGCGAGTGGGTCTTCAGGCTGCTCAGTGAGCCCAAGCGTTTATTCACTCGCTATATCGTGGGTAACCCCAAGTTTTTGTTACGCACACTCATCTGTCGAAGTTCCTGACGTAACAGGAATTTGACGTCAGTTTTAATATTCTGGCTGCCTGAAAAGCACGTCTGAAATATCTTGCAAAACTCTGCGCCAGCATCTTTACTCACCCTTGTATTACCGACTCGGTGGATGAGTTGGAGCGTTTTTTTGTTAAGGTTGGAGACGAATAAATGACGTCAGAAAATCTTGATTACAGAGAGTGAATGGCGAGTTTCTCGCAAGAAAGACAGCTGGACGTACATTCAAAAAACAGCGCACATCATATGGGTAGTTATGGTTTGCCGCATATTTTGAAAAGCGTGGTGAGCTATCGACTCTCATTTCGAGTGTTTGATCTATTGGTTTGAAAACTCAAATGAACGCTTCTTGATGTGTGCTAATAAGCAAATGAACGCATATATATCAAAACTGATACACAAGTTAATGTCGCCTTCCATGCGATTTGAGCTAAGAAAAGCGCTCGCCTGGTTACGTGACATAGCCGCGCGCGCCTGTGTTTGGCGCTGGGAAATCGCCAGGTTCAAACTGCGGGAAGACAGCCGCTACGACATTCTTTACGTGGGCAGAAAATCCCAGCGGGAATTTGTGAAGGTGCTCCTGGGGGCTGAGCCTCAGGGGGTTGATAACCTGTCGAAATCAGACCGCACGGTCGTTGTCAGTGACATGCCGACCTGGGGTGCATTGTATGTGCCGCAATACCTGAGTGCTGTCGTGCCACTGCGCAGATCCATTGATGAGATTACGGCGCGATACAACACCGAGTTACGGCGCAATCTACGCAAGAACCGGTTGCGCTACGGCATGAAGCAAGCATTGAACGATGATGAGATTGAAACGGCGGATCGGGAAATGCTTCAACCCTACGCCAGGGCCCGTCATGGCGCAGCCGCCTCGCAAATTGCATCACATGAAGTTCAGCGGGTGGCTAAAAGAGCCGGACGCCTCGATCTGGTGGTGTTGGAAGACCAGGTTGTTGCCTGCCATCTGGGGTGCGTCGTCACCCGCGCGGGTAAGCGCTATTGGAGCACCGTGCGTTTTGGCTACCCTGACGAGGTGTTTTCAGATGCCAGGAAATTACGTGAAGTCAATTCCATCACCACGTTCATGGCGCTTGAGTGGGCAATAGAAAACGGATTTGATTACTACGATATCGGGACGTGTCTGGCACGTCCGGACGACGGGCTTCTTGAGTGGAAAAGAAGGCGCGGCGGTGATGTCGATACGCTGGGAAACCATGGCTACGTGTTTGTTCGGCTGCCCAGGACCGGCGCTGCGCAGTTTCTGTGGGAGACACCACTTTTTGCTGTTGAAGGCAAACATCTGACACTTCATCTTGGAATACCCGACGGGCCAAGTGATGAAGAAGTTGCAAATCGATATCGTGAAATGGGCTTTGGGGGGCTATCCAGACTGTATCTCCATTGTTCCAGGGAGCCGGACACCGCGCTGCTCGATAACTTGCGTAGTCGCTATGCTCATTTGAAGTCGCCGCCCATTCTGCAAACTATTCTCTGCACTTGAGATATTGAAAAATAGTTGGCTGTAAATACTGTGTAATAATATTGCGCCGGGGGTGTCTATGTCGGAATTCAGCGCGTTGGCAAGTAGCGGCCCGGCGAAGTGGAGCCTGGCGGCTTATAAACACCTCTTTAAAACACGCCTTGCCCGGAAACCAGCATTAACGCTGCAAAGTATGGCGGTGAAAACCTGGGATATTGCGCCGGGTGAAGTCGCGTTTGCTCAACCCGCCTTCTTTCTTCCCAATCAACTTGAGCGTGTGACGGGATGGGAAGAGCAACTTTTTTATCCCCATGAACATCCTCGTCGCACAATGGAAGGCATCGGTCGTGTTGAACATGGACCGACCCGGGGTTATTTGCTCAAAGATGTCTGGATGATCGATGGCGCGCTCTACAAAGGAAACGCCAAATCCTGGTTGACGCCTGGCGTTGGCCGGCTGCCGGGGGTTCGCGTCGAAAACGAAATCGAGCGCGGCGCGTTGTATTGCACGGCGGGGGGCAACAAGTGGTTTGGCAGTTGGCTGACGGACGATTGCCTGACCTATTCACTGGCCTGCAACGAAGGCGTTCCAGTGACCACGGCTCCCTCCGCCAACATTGTTTCCACCGTCAGGAACGGCATCCTTCACACCCCCGGTTATGAGGACTGGCTTGGCATGAAGCCGGTTCGTTTACGTAATGCGTTTTTTCGTGAACTCGTGATCTTTGACGACATAAGCCAAAATCGCCACAAGCATCTGCGCTTCCGTGCAATGGGCGAAAAGTTGCTGTCCCACGTCAACACGAGCGCTCATCCAGGCGTGTTTATCCTGAGAGGTGGTCGCGGCGATTTACGCTTGTTGCGTAACGAAATGGAGTTGGCTGAGCGTCTGCGTGATCGTCGGGGTTTTCGCATTCTCGACCCGGCGCTGTGCGATGTTGCGACCATTGTCGCGACCTGTGCCGGTGCAAGGACCGTGATAGGGGTCGAGGGCAGTCAATTGATCCATGGGGTTAATGTATTGCCGCCGGGTGGGTCGCTGCTGGTGTTGCAACCTCCTGAGCGTTTCATCTGCTATTTCAAGTACCTGACCGATCGTGACCATCAACACTTTGGTTTTGTCGTCGGTACTCCCGCGGGCAATGGTTTTACTATCGACCCCGATGAGGTCGAGCGCACGCTGGACCTGTTTCCGTCATCGTGCTGCTCCTACAGTTTCACCACGGATTAATAGGCCTGTTTGCCGGAGAAGGCCGATACCGTCCGTAAAAGAATGATGAAGTCGAGCCAGAGCGACCAGTTGTTGATGTACTCGATGTCTGAGTCAACCCGGCGAATCATTTGTTCTACATCTTTCGTTTCACCGCGAAGGCCCCGTACCTGCGCCAGCCCGGTGATACCCGGTTTAATGTTATGTCGCGCAAAGTAGCCCGAGACATCGGGCGAGTACTGCACGTCGTGTTGAATCGCGTGTGGGCGAGGCCCCACCAGCGACATTTCGCCCATCAACACGTTGAACAATTGCGGCAGCTCATCGAGGCTGGTTTTGCGAATAAAGGCGCCCACCCTGGTCACGCGTGGATCATTCTTTTGTGCCTGCTTGACGGTGCCGTCCGACGGCTGATGGACCACCATGCTTCTGAACTTCCAGATACTGAAAACTTCGCCGCTCCACCCCATGCGTTGCTGACGAAAGAACACGGGACCGGGGCTATCGATCTTGATCGCAAGGGCAACTAACGCCAGCACTGGCGCCGCAAAAAGCAGGATCAGGAAAGCGCCGACCTTGTCTTCGAGATTCTTCAGGAACAGTCGCATCCCCATCAGCGGAGTTTCGGACAAGGTCAGCACGGGAATGCCGGCAATCTCGCGAACACTGTGGTTGATCAACTTCAAGGCGAAAATGTCAGGCACCCAGTTAACCCTGACGTGTTTGTCGAACAGGCTTAAATAAACCTTCTGGATAACTTCGGAGCCGCCCACAGGGGTCACAAAATAGACGGTACGAATGGCGTGTTTGACAACCAACTCATCAAGATCAGAGATATTGCCCAGTATCGACAGGCGTGGTGCGCCTTCCACGCCTTCCTTTGCCCAGTCATCGTCCGCGCCAATCAACACACAGCCAACGATGCGTTCACCGAGCCAGGGGTTGTTACTGATTTTCTTGTGGAGGTAGCTCGCCAGCTCGCCCGAGCCAATGATCAGCGAGTTTTCCAGTTGCGTCGGGTGGGCCAGGAATTTCTTCTGCATTTCCCGTGAGGCGAGGTGCAAAAACAACTGGGCGAAATAGCCAAGAACAAATAACTCCCCAACCAATAGCCGCGAAT
Organism: Pseudomonas sp. BF-B-15; assembly: GCF_019946675.1. Lineage (NCBI taxonomy): Bacteria > Pseudomonadati > Pseudomonadota > Gammaproteobacteria > Pseudomonadales > Pseudomonadaceae > Pseudomonas > Pseudomonas sp. BF-B-15. Next base: position 4,457 of record NZ_JAGYFZ010000067.1, on the reverse strand, counting down.
ACCGTTCGCTGGTTTTGGTCAGGAAAGCCATGGCAACGAGAAAACCAAAGGTCGCGGTCCATGCCTTCAGAAGCTTGAAGGCTTTGACAGTGAACCCGACATTGCTGCGGTAAATGGCATAGTGGTCGTACACGACGGCCAGCGCGCCAAGCAGCAGCAAGAGCATGATGACGTAGTCTTGCGAGATGAAGCCTATGTGATAATTGATCAAGAACCACGCAACACCGGTTACCGCAACGCAATCGAGACCGGCCTGAACAACGATACTGGTACTGCTTCTTCGCTGGAGAACGGAACGGGTACTGTTAGGCTCAAATATCATCTTTAGACCTCATTTGCTTTCCCTTGCGCTCGGTGATGACGAGATTCAGGTCAACACAGCCCTCATTTTGAGAGCCTCAGCGTCACCGACAAGCTGCTCATACTTGTGACAGGTTTGCACCCTCAAATGCGTAAATCCGGTGAGACGAAGACAGGTGCTGTCACTTTAGCACCACTGTGCACACATTCATTCTATAGCTACGGATTCAGACAACATCCATAAATAAAAATGCACTCGGATACAAGGTGCCGGGCAAACCACGGAGAGACGCCTGCACGGCGTTTGCCGCAAGGTCGTCTTGTTATCGCAGAGGAGAGTTGGCGTAGCGGAAGGGCGGGGGAACGGGCCCCCGTTTTTGCAATGACGGCTTTGGTTCAAGCCGTTGTCAGTTGTTCATCCCGTCTTCAATTGCGATGCCTTGCGCACGCATTTGCTGGATCAGGCCGGCGCGGGTGCCGGGGAGGTTGAGCATGGTTTCTGCGCGCAGTGCCGCCACTTCGTCGGCGCTGTAAGGCTGATAGTCGGCCGGCGTGCTTTTGCCCGCCATCCCGTCGGCACGGATCAACCAGTTGAGCAGGTCGGCCAGTTGCGCGTTGTCCAGCGCGGACTGCGACATGCCCGGTACGCGCACGAGAAACTCGCGGCCGCCCGGCACTTTCAGAAAGTTGCCGACAAACCCCGCCATCCGGGGCGTGTCATTCGCGGCAGAACCCATGCCATTGCCCAAGTGGCAACCGGCGCATTGCAGTTGGTAGTTCACGCCAACGCTGTAACCGGCCTGAGCAATCGGTTTTTGCAGGGCTTCATTGCCCGGCGCATGCCGTTGCGCCGGGTCCGGGATGGCCCTGGCATGAACGAGCGGGGCGGTCATGGCGCAGACAAGACCGAGGATGAGCAACCTACCCATAAGCAGCACCTCCACCTGTGCAGGTAAAAAACGGACCTGTAGGAGCCAGCTTGCTGGCGATAGCGTTTTCAGAGACGCCATCGTCGGAACGCCGCCCGCAGCAAGCCGGCTCCTACAAATAGCCAACCACAATTAGGCGTTAAACCGCGACGCCACGAATGATCGAAACGGTGCAGTGGTAGATGTGCGATTTGGCGGCCAGGCACCAGTTCACATCGTTGTTGTTGAACGGGCGATAGGCCGGTTCTTCACTGTCGTTACGGGTGCAGGCGCACTGCGCACAGCTCTGCTTACCGCAGCAGTCGTTGTACGAAATGATGTAATCCTTGCCGTCGGCCGGGTTGCGGCAGGTGCCGATCCAGGTCACTTGCGACACTTCCGTGCCCGGCGGACAGGACGTCACCGACCCTCCGCAGCAGCTGCACAAAAAGCCATCGATGGAGCAGTAGCGCCAATAGTCGCAGGTGTTCGGATCGCCCGGGTCACCGGCTTTCGGGTTATCGGCGGCCAGGGCTTTGCTGGTGCGATCCAGCGGCAACAGCAGCGGCAACGCGGCGCCGGCAACCATCAGAGAACCCATGCGCGACAGCAGTTTGCGTCGTGAGGTTGTGTCGGCAACACGACGAGTCGAACGCTCAAACAACAGATCCAGCAGTTTCATGAAAGTCTCCTGCCTTATCAGTGGCTATGGCCGTGGCTGTGGTCGTGTGCATGCGGCTGGCTGTTGAGGTATTCCTGCAGCGTCGCGCTTTTCAGGTGCTCGACTTCGAACAGGCTGTCCAGGTGCTCGCGGGAATTGACCAGGCCTTTGGCGCGCAGGGTGCCGCTCTTGTCGATCAGCGCGGCGTACGGCAGCTTGCCGATCTGGTAGGTCATGCCCACTTCAGGCCCGACCACATAAGTGGCGTCTTCCAGTTTGTGTTCGGTGATCAGCTTTTGCTGGGCGTCCATGTCGCCATCGCTGATGAACACCACGTCGAGGCGATCGGCCTGTTCCTTGGCGATGGATTTGATCGCCGGCAGCAGCGACTTGCAGATCGGGCAGGTTGGCGAGAGGAAGAACAGCAGTTGCGATTTCTCGCCGGCATAGCCGAAGTTGACCGGGCGCCCTTTGCGGTCGGAGGCGGTGACCTGTGGCGCGGCTTCGTTGACCGCCACGCCCTTGTCCATCATCAACGCACCGGCCGGGGCCAGACGGCCGTGCAGCACACCAATCTGCCGGACCAGGCCCATGACGGCAAACGCCACGGCCACCAGCAGTACCCAGAGCAGAACGTTGGAAACGATTAAGCCTTCCATTGATCACCTACCAATCAGTTTGAGCAGAAGAGGGGAGTTCGCCAGCAAGCCATCGGCTGCGGCGTAAATCAGCAGCGCGACGGCGCTGGCGGCGACAGTCACGAAGCCGTCGAAAAAACCCAGGTCACGAACCACCGGCGAGACACTGGCCAGCAACGCCAGCGCCACCAGCGCGCTGTTGCGCAGCAGCAGAACCGGGCGCAGCGGTTGGGCCTGGTCCGGGCCGGCACAGCCGCAATCGATATCGCGACGGCCGCGCCACAGGTTGATGCCAATGGCCGCTGCATACAGTGCGATCAGGCTGGCGGCGCCCAACGCTGCCCAGGCACGGCTGACCGGTACCAGCAGCGCAAAGGCGATGGCCAGTTCAACCACCGGAATCACTCGTGCGACGGGGCGTACGGCCACGTCGGGCAGCAGTTGGTAGTCCGCCAGTTGCCGGGCAAAACGTGCCGGCGCGCGCACCTTGTGGGTCGCGGCACTGGCCAGCAACACCGCGATGGCGAGTGCGCTGGCAATGATGAAGATCGGATCTAAGTGCATGGCCGAACCTCGGTTAGTAGCTCATGACCTGAGTCGCGGTTTTCGCGACCTTCGCCATGCTGCCGGTGAGCGTGTTGGTCTTCAGGTCGAAGATCTGCAAACCGCCTGCAACGTCGGCGCCCAGCAGCAGCGGCTTGTCGTCGCCGGTGGCCTGCATGCTCCACACCGGAACCGGTGCCTCCAGCGTGGCGACCTTCTTGTGGGTTTTCAGATCAAACGCCCAGATCAGCGGGCTTGGGTCTTCCCACTTCATCGGTTCGTGCGCGTCGTGCATCAGCACGTACAAGCGGTTCAGCTTCGGCGCGACAGCCATAAGCTGCCAGCCGCCCGGTGCCCAGCCGGCCTTCTTTTCCTCGTCGTTGGTCAGCGACCAGGACGGCAGGATTTTCGGTGCGTCGGCCGAGAAATCCACCGGGCGCACGGTGCCCGTGGTGGTGGTGAAGTAATAGGTGTCGCCGACGTTCACCGCGCGTTCCACCAGTTTTTCCGCGTTGGGGTCAAAGAACGGCGTGCGGCTGCGTGCGGTTTCCTGGCCCTGATCGTTCAGCGTGATCACTTGCAAACTACCGTCGCCGCACAGCGAGGCGAAGCGGCGATTGCCGATCGGGTAGTTGAGCACGCAACCGGGAATCGCCAGTTCGGCGGTGACGGCTTTGGCCTGGGTGTCGACCACGGTCACCGAGGTCGACGGGGTGAAGTTGTAGACGTAGACGAAGCGGTCATCGCCGCTGGTCTTCAAACCGTAGCGTTGGGTCAGCGACTCGGCGCGCTTGTTCGGAATCAGCACTTCCCAGGCCGGCGACAGGGTCGAGCTGTCCCACGCGGTCAGCACGTCGGTGCGGGTGCCACGGGTGCCGCGCGAATACCAGATGTCGGCGCTGTAGAGGGTTTTCTGATCGTGGCTGAGCGTCGAGGGCGCAGCAAAACCAGTCGGCACCATGCCGAGCACGCGCTTTTTATCGGGGTCGACCACGGTGACACGGCCCGCCACGAAACTTTCGAATTCGACGTCGACGATAAAGGCCCGATGAACTTCCGGCGGAAATGCCAGAACGGTCTGGCCGATCGTGTCAGCGGGCAGATCCGCGCTGGCATTGTTCAAACCCAGTACCAGCAGGCTGAGACTCAGCGCTGACTGTACGGTGATCCTGGTGGCTCGCATTAGGGGGAACTCCCTGAATTATTGTTCGTGCAAATCGCAAGTGCATTGGCAGATTTTTGCAGTTCGATTCTGCCTCGCTGGCAGAAGGGGGGAATTGCTGTGGCTGCCAAGCGTTTGTGTGTCTGTGCCAGTCTCGAAAAACCGGCTGCACACACCCAAATCGCAGGCGAGAACGCAAACCTGTAGGAGCCGGCTTGCCGGCGATGGCGTCCTTGAAATCGCCA